>CAXTRL010000290.1:0-5014 GCA_964246575.1 uncultured Armatimonadales bacterium | reverse complement strand
GCGTATGTGGAGCGGGCGAACATGTTCCTCAAGAACTTGCAGCAGCGCCGCCGGACTATCCAGAAGATCACCCAGGCGCTGATCGAGTACCAGCAGGGATTTCTCGAGACCGGCCAGCGCTCGTTTCTGCGTCCTTTGACCCGCACCCGCCTGTCCAAGATGGTCGGGATGCACGAGTCCACAGTCAGCCGCGCCTTGCTGTACAAGTACGTCCAATTGCCTACCCAGGAAGTCGTCTCGTTTGACGTTTTCTTTGAGAACGCCGTCACCATCAAAGGCACCATTGCATCACTGGTGTCCGAGGAACCTGCCGACGCCCCTCTTAGCGACCAATCTATTGTGGACGTATTGAACCAACGCGGCATGAGCATCGCCCGCCGCACCGTCGTCAAGTACCGCGAAGAAATGCGAATCCCCGCCTCCTACCTCCGCCGCCAGCGCTAGACATCACGACCCAGTATCTACAACGCAAAAACGCCCGGTCTCAGATGTGAGACTGGGCGCTTTTCGGATGATTATTCCTGAGAGAGGTTGTTACAATTGTGTCTCAATGACAGAACTTGAGATATTTGTCAGCTTCTTCTGCTGTTGTACTATCCCCCAGTTGAATGGCTTTCTCAAGAGCCGCCTTCGCGCCTACTTTATTACTCGCGTAGAGATACTTGCCCAAGTAGAAGTTTGCCGCCACTGAATCCGGCGCGAGTTCGACTGCCTCCCTCAACCGGGCTTCATCAAAACCGGATGTGTCAATTCCAATACCAAGACAGGCCATTGCCTGCAAGAACTGAGGGGTATAGGGCGATCCGTCGGGACCAATCGCGGGCAGTAAAACCTTCAGTTTTGGCTTTCCATTATCATAGTTCAGCAGCGGTAAGCCACGGTTATACATCGCAAGCGCTTCCTGCTCTTGACCCATCTGAAGCAAAACCAAGCAGTATTTCATCAGTACCGTTGCGCTAACCCGGTTGCTGGTAGTCCAGTCTTGCCCTGGTTTCGGATAGATCAAAGCGCGATACGCTGCAATCGCTTGCTCCGGCTGGTGGTTTGCCTGATACGCTTCCGCCAGCCGCTGTGATGCGAAGCCACCAAAGGGTTCGATTTGGATCGCTTCTTGAAATGCCTTAATGGCCTTTTCGTTTTGGCCTAAACTGAGAGCCTCTTCACCAAGCGCAGTCATTTCAGCCCCTTCTTTCGCACGTTCCCTGCTGGCCGCATAGACCGGGTCAGAGGGATCAGGCTGGATGATCAGTAACGTGGCTGCGTTTGGAAGCACGACCGGCGTTTGTTTCTCAGGATGCGGCGGCGGGACAGCTAACTTCTGTGCCGCCGACTTTTGTGCTATTGATCCCGATGCTTCTGGATTGGACGATGCTACTCCTGTTTGCGCTACCGCAGGAGACGCTAAAAGCGCCGTGAGGGTTGCTACCGCAGGAAAAGCATAGCATAAAAGACGTTTCATAGTTTGTTACCCTTTCTGAAATGTCAGCAGTGAATGTCACTCCTCACGTTACTGACTGTTAACGTAGGTTGTATTCCATGTTGGAAGTGTGTCGGTAGGGTTGCCTTTCACAGCAACTGGTGAAGGAGAATTGGGAGACGACGACGCAGGCACAACTTGCCATTGGCTACCGTTCCACACAATAGTTGTAGAGGCGAACCAATCGTAGGTCTCTAGGGACACCCAAATGGTTCCCTGACTACCAAAAGCAGGAGGCATATACATCAAATAGGTCGTGAACTTGTCTGAAGAGCTATTCTGATCATTCACAGCGAGACCCGAGTTAGTGCCGGAATTTGTCACAAGGCTTGGATTGTCGCCGCTATTGCCCTGACCAGGCAATGTCCAACCGCCAAACCCAAATGTGTTATCCAGTCCTTGCGGTCGGGGACCGCCGGTTGTCGTGCCGGACCGGGTGAAAGTGTGATTCGGTGTAGCAAGCTGCGTGAAACCGCATTGGCCCGAAGTTGGAAACCCAGATGGCATAGTAATATCAACTGGGAACCAATCTTCGCCATTCGGATAAGTTGACTTAGAGGAAGGATCAGCAGCTAATCCAAACAACGTAGAGCCTGGGTACTGGGATACCGTGAATGGCTGTATGTAGCCTTCCTTAACCCACCAAGGGGCCGTAGGCTTCCGAAAGGTTACGGTTGGGGAAGTAGCAGACACAATTTGGGCTGTGCCATCAGGAAGTGTAACATTAGCGTAGCAGGTGGCACTGGCCGTGTCATTGTTGTTTACATCGTAAAAGTAGAGTTTTGACCCTGTGAAGTCTCCTGCATTGCTGGACAACGACACCACTTGACCTGTTCCAAACGAAGGGTTATAGGTTTTGATGAGGTTCCCGCTTACCGCCCAGTTGTAGCTGGTTACTTTTCCTAAAGGGCAGTTCAAACTTGCTGTGATCTGCTGTCCGCATAACGCTTGGTAAGAAGCATTCTGTCCGACGAGGCTGATAGTAACGGGGTAGACGTTGACACTGTAGCTGGCAAACACATCTCCGGTGGCATTTCCAGTCCCTGTGCTGACTGTGAAAGTGGCGCTTGGCGAACATTTCAAGGTCACGCTGCCATCCCCCGCCGGTGTCATCACAGTGTAAGTAGTGGTGCTCGTGTAAGACGGACACCCAGACCCACTCCCGCCCAGGCCGTCAGCGCAGGAGCCGCCCACACTGACGCCCGTTGAAGCGGGACTTTGAGACTGGCAGTACACCGAAGCCGAAGCCTGCTGCAAGACAATCACGCTGGCCGGCGCAGGTTCACCGGGATAAACCGGCTGCCAGGTAAACTTTGCCGTCAAAGGTCCTGAAACGCTCACGGTTGCGGTTGCCGCCTGTCCCTGCGCGGTTGCGCGGCTATAGCCTGAGGCCGAGGCTTGGTAGGCGGGAGGCTGGCTGCTGCTTTGGTACGCAAAAGGGTAGTCAAGCTTCGAGGAGTTTGAGTTGTCGCTGAGGGTGCCGCCGGAGTAGACGGGGGCGGAGTAGGTGCCGGCGCGGGCATCAGGGGCAGCCAGAAGCAAGCTTGCCGCAAGACCTGCCGTCATCAGCACAAACGACGGGGCGCACAAACGACGGGGCGCACAAACGACGGGGCGCACAAACGACGGGGCAACGAAAGGTACATAACGTCCTCCGAGCAGTCAAGTCGTAGCAGCAAGTCGTACAGCCGCTTGCAAGGGAGCGGTTGCGGACGCCCGGCGTTCAGCGTCGTAAGATGATTGTATCACAGCACACCAAATGTGTCAAGAACTATTTTTGCAATGTTTTTCAGCGCCTACTGCTTGCGCTGGGAAGGACTGTCGGTTTGGTGGTCGCCAACGCTTGTTTGCTCCTGGCGGGCGGTAATGAGTTCTTCGTAGAGGCAGATGATTCGGGCGCCGACGGCTGCGGGGACGCGGAGGGCTGCGCCGCGCCGGGCTTCCTCGGCCATGCGGCGGGACAAGGCCGGGTCGGCGAGCAGTTCCAGGGTCCGGTCTGCCAGTGCTTTGGGCCGGTCTTCCACGAGAAACCCGTCTACGCCGTCGCGGATGGCTTCAGGTGCGCCGCCGGAGTTCACGACGACGCAGGGCAGGCCGGCGGCGAGGGCTTCGCCGACGGCGAGGCCCTGTGTTTCGGTCTTGGACGGGAACAGGAAGACGTCGGACGCCTGGTACAAGGGGTCCAGCTCCAAGCGGCTTAAAAAGCCGGCAAACCGG
This sequence comes from uncultured Armatimonadales bacterium, assembly GCA_964246575.1. Lineage (GTDB taxonomy): Bacteria > Armatimonadota > Armatimonadia > Armatimonadales > Capsulimonadaceae > JANXMY01. The sequence continues at coordinate 1,320 of CAXTRL010000290.1, read as the reverse complement.
GTGCGGCGATGGATGCCGAGCGCTTTGGCGTGGGCCTCCAAAGCGCGGCGGCTTTTGCCGCTGCCGGCCAGTATCAAATAGGTGTCGCTCGTTTTGCCTGCGATGACGGCGAAGGCGCGAAGCAGCAGATCCAAGTTCTTTTCGGGCGCAAGGCGTCCGACATACAGCAGAATGCGGGCGTCGGGGGGCAGGCCGAACTCCTGACGGGTATCGGCGGGACGCGCCAGCACATACGGGGGCGCAGGGATCGCGGTCGGCACGACGGACACCGGCGTTTGGACCCGGCAGCGGTCCAGCAGGACGCGCCGGGTCAGCTCCGAGGGGGCCAGAACATGGTCGCAGGAGTTGTAAAAGCGGTGCATCCAGCGCACCAGCAGATGCCGGGTGACGCCCACGGTCGGCAGCGGCAGGTAATGGGCGTACTCGGTGTACAGCGTGTGATTGGTAGCGATGTGCGGCAGGTTCAAGGCACGGGCCGTGCGGCGGGCGACTAGCCCGAGAAAGAACGGCGACTGGGAATGCACGATGTCGAGCTTCAGGGAAGCAATCGCACGGGTGATGCGCGGCGAGAAGGGGACCGGCACGACATAATCCGGTTCCACTAAAGCGTTCACCGACGGATAGCGGTACACGCCCTTGCGTTCGTCTTGATAGCGCGGGTAGCGGGACGTGAACACGAACACGTCATGCCCCGCCGCTTCAAGCTGGGCGGTGAGCGTTTGGACCGACGTGCTAACGCCGTTGATCAGGGGCGGGTAACTTTCCGTGAAAATACCGACACGCATGGAAAAGCCTCCGAGAGCCGTTAAACAGGCCGCCTAAATAATCAGCATGGCGTCGCCGAACGATAAAAAGCGGTAGTTTTCCCGAAGCGCTTCGGCATAGGCCCGGCGAATGGACTCGGTGCCGGCGAGGGCGCTGACCAGCAGCAGCAGGGTGGAGCGCGGCATGTGGAAATTGGTTACGAGCGCGTCTACCACCTGGAACCCATAGCCGGGCGTGACATACAGCGACGTTTCGCCGTCCGTCACCGCCACCCGGCGCAGACCAATCGCCGCGCTTTCCAGCGTCCGGGCCGAAGTCGTGCCGACGGCGACAATTCGCCCCTGAGCGCTGTTGATAATTGCCGCTGCTTGGGCGCTGACGGACACGCGCTCGGCGTGCATCTGGTGCGCGGCCACATCGTCGGTTTCAATAGGCCGAAATGTGCCGAGGCCGACATGGAGCGTCACGCGGGCGATTTGGACGCCCAGCGCTTCAATCCGCGCCAGCAGCTCCGGCGTAAAATGCAGGCCCGCCGTCGGGGCCGCCGCCGAGCCG
>CAXTRL010000289.1:0-5039 GCA_964246575.1 uncultured Armatimonadales bacterium | reverse complement strand
TGCCTGCGGCATTACTGCGTATCGATACTTGTGCCGGGGTGGGTTCCTAATCCCCGACCCAAATCACCTCAACGCCATCAAGCATTCCCGGCAGGGTGCGGGCAAGGGATCGCATTCCCGGCGTTTCCGTCGCGCAGTGGCCGGCATCCAGCAGGGCCAGTCCCCGCGCTTCCGCTTCCCAGAACTCATGGTGGCGCACGTCGCTGGTCACATACGCATCCGCGCCTGCCGCCTGCACCGCTTCCGCCAGCTCCGCCCCCGCCCCGCCGCAGACGGCCACCCGCGAGACCATGCGCCGGGCGTCGCCGCCCCCGACGCGCAGGGCGCTGGTTTCCGCGCACCCAAGCGCCGATTCGACAAACCGGGCAAAGTCCGGGAGCGGGCGCGGTGCTGCCAGCAGGCCGAGGCGCGGCAGCCGGGCAAGCCCGACCGTTCCCAGCGGCTGAGCGTCTTGCAGTTCCAGGCATTCCGCCAGCGTGTCGTTGATGCCGCCCGGCGCGGCGTCCCAATTTGTGTGCATCGCGTACAGCGCGATGTCGCTTCGGACCAGCATCTTCACGGCAACTGAAACGGGGTCACTGCCGAGCCGCTTCAAGGGGCGGTAAATCAGCGGATGATGTGCGATCACAAGCTGCACTCCTGCCGATGCCGCCCGGCGCACGGCGTCCGGGGTCGCATCCAGGCAGACGCCGATTTTCGTGGCTTCCGTGCCTTCCCGGTCCACCAGAAGCCCGATAGGATCGCCTTCCAGGGCGCTTTCTTCCGGCGCAAGCTGCCGCAGGACTTGGAGAAGAGTGCTGGTGTTCATAATGACTGCTCCTTTTGCCGCTGTTCCGGGTAACATAGACGTATCGTCGTGCTGATAGCTGTGCTGATATTGGGAGATACCGATGCCGCGTATGCGTTTTGTTCCACGGCTGCTGCCTTTGTTCCTGCTGGCGTTCGCTCTTTTGCCGGTTTCTTTGGCATGGGCGCAGAATGCCGCCGTCCCAGTCAATTCCCAGTTCAATTCACAGTACGACCAGGCGTATCAAGCGCTGACGACTTCCAACGTCTATGTGGAACCCGGCATTAACGGCATTGACCCGCAAGTTCTCGCCCAGGCGGCAGCGCCGAGCGGCTCACAAGCAGTCGCTAAAATCGCCATTTTGTCGGCCCTGCCTCCTGCTTACATCGCCAATCTTCAGCACGCTGAAGCGCAAAATCCGCAGACTAGGTCCCAAATCGGCAGCCATTTCCGGGCGTATTATGCGTTTGAACTTTCCGAAGCGCTCCATTTGGACAAGACGCCCCTAGTCTTAGTGGCGCTGCAAGGGCCAAACCCCGGTGTCACTGTTTGGACCACGGCGCTGGACGCTTCAGAGCGCAGCCGGCTTGAAAAACAGTATGCTCCGGCCATTGCCGAGAACCCGCAGTCGGGAACCGCGCAGCTTGCCCAGGAAGCGGCGTCCCGCGTTAATGGAAGCGTTCACAAAGGTCCCACCATGATTTTAAGCCTTGTTTTCCTCCTAGTCGTTGCCGGGATCATTGCGCTGATTGTCAGCGCCGCCCGCAAAAAGAAAGCGCCTGCGGGGACGCCGCATTCTTACGGTGCGCCGCAGGGGGCGAGAGGCCGAGGCTCGTTCCTGCCGAATAATCAGCCGCAGGTGGACGCCGTTCCGCAGGACCAGCGCGGGGTATCGTTCTTCTCAGGCCGCCCTGCGCCGCTGGGGGCGCTGGTGCCGGTGACAGTCACCGTCGGCGGCCAAAGCCGGCAGGTTCTAGCGACGCCCGACGAGGCTGAAGAACTGCGTCAAGGCCGGATGCCGCAGGTTTTGGCGTTCCAAACCGGGGGCCGCTCCCTGCCCTGGTATGCTTACGACGGCTACGATCCTTACCGTGACTACTGGCGCTACGAAAACGCCGGCTGGAGCGGCTACGGCAGCGGCATTGTGGCCGGCTTTGTCGGCGCGGAACTCTTGGATGGGATGCTGATGCCGGCCTACGGCATGGGCGGCTACTCGCCCTATGCGTATGCCGCCGACATGCCCGGCTATGAGAATTACGCCAATCAATATGGCAATCAAGGCTACGGCGGGGGCTATGACGGCGGCGGGTATGTCGACCCCGGTTACGGCGGGCAGACCGCGGACCCTGGCTACGCAGATGCCGGGGCGAACAACAGTGGCTTTACTGATAACAGCGCTGGAAATTTTGACACGCAAGGCTTTGACCCAAGTTCTCAGGGTTCCGGCGACTTCTTCACGGACAACAGCAGCGGCTCAGACTTCGGAAGCGGCGGAGACTTCGGCGGGGGCGGCGATTCTGGCGGTGGGGACAGCGGCGGAGGCGGCGACTTTTGAAGTACCGAGCCGCTGCGCCTGTCGCGATTTAAAGATAGACGTGCTTTGGAAGATTGACGCTTGGCGGCGGACGTGCTACAATGCCGTAGCCGTATTTAACTGAATTCTTCGATGCTCTCAAAGGAGACTGTATGACCTTTCGCTTTGTTCGCCTGCCGCTTGCCGCTGCACTTGTGGGTGCGGCTGCCTTGTCTGCCCCACTGATGACGCCTGCTTCCGCCGCGCCGCCGCCAAAAGCCGCTGCGTCTGCGCCTGTTGTTCGCATGGCAACGACGCGAGGCGTTATTTTGATTAAGCTGTATCCCAAAGACGCGCCGATTTCCTGCGCGAACTTTGAGAAGCTGGTCAGGAAAGGCTTTTACAATGGCCTGACGTTCCACCGGATCACCGACCTCAATCCGGGCGCTCCTTCCAAAATTGTTCAGGGCGGCGATCCGCAGGGCAACGGCCAGGGTGGACCCGGTTACATGATCAAAGGTGAGTTCAAGAGTAACGGCGTCAATAACCCGCTGACTCATATTGCCGGCGCAGTCGCCATGGCCCGTGCTGGCTCGCCGGACTCGGCTGGGTCGCAGTTCTATATCTGCGTCAACCCCGTACACTTCTTGGACGGCAATTATGCAGTCTTCGGCCAGGTGATCAAAGGGCTGGATGTCGCCGCTAAGCTTCAGCAGGGCGACAAGATGACCAAAGTCACCCTCGCCAAGTAAGCACATTCCAGCCAAGACATTCAGGAGAAATGCTATGACGAAACGTGTCCAGGCCCGTATTTCGGGCCGCGTTCAGGGGGTCGGGTTTCGCTATTACGCCGCTCATGTTGCCGGAGAACTGGGCGTGGTTGGCACCGTGCGTAACAGCGAAGACGGCGGGGTGGAAGCGGTCGCGGAAGCGGAAGAAGCATCCCTGCACGAGTTTTTGCGGGCATTGCGGCACGGGCCGCACGCGGCGGAAGTGACCGAAGTGGCGACTGCCTGGGACGAGCCGACCGGTGAGTTTTCTGGGTTCGCCGCCGTGTCTTGACCAAAAACCCCCGTTTCAGTTGTGAAACGGGGGTTTTTGTTTGAAGAGGGGCTGGCGCTGTTTTATGGCTTGCTTGCCTGAGCGACGCCTTCTTTTGCAATCGCACTGTTTGGGTTGATTGCCAGTGCCCGGTTGTAGGCCGCAAGGGCAAGGTCCTTTTTGCTCTGCTTTGTGTAAATCGCCCCCAACTGAATCTGAATGGTCGCGTTATGCGTGTCCGTTTGGGCGGCCCGGGTCAACAGCGTGGCGGCTTCATCCAAATTGCCGTCTGCCTTGAGCAGCCCGGCTAGGTTCTCCTGGATGCCGGCGACTGATTGCGGATCATCGTTTTTCAGCGTGAGAGCCTGCCGGTAGGCGGCTTCGGCGTCCGCTTTCCTGCCCGCGTTCTGCTCCAAAATGCCGAGGTTGGCTTCCGCGCCGAAATCCGTCGGGTTCGCTTGTGTTGCCTGCGTGTAGTATACAATCGCGTCGCTGCTTTGCTTGGCCGTGGAAGCCGCTTCCGCAAGGGCAATGTCGGCGTTGAACTTCTGGGTCGTCCCCAGCGCCAGAGCCGTTTTGAGGTCGGGAACGGCTTTCGTGTCATTGCCGGCCTCATGGTAGAGAATGCCGGCATTGAAATAAGTCTGGCTGTCTTTCGGGGCCAGCGCCGCCGCTTTTTCAAAGGCCGCCGCCGCTTCCACATTCTTGTTCTCGTGCGCTAATGCTGTCGCATATTCAAACGCATACGTCTCATTGGTCGGCTGCTGGGCGAGCAAAGTCTGGAACTCTGCCGCTCCCCTCGCGGTGTCGCCTGTTTGCAGGTAGACTTTGCCGAGGTTTTCGCGGAAGTCCAAACGCTTCGGCTGGAGCCGCACGACGGCCTGCAATTCCGGGATCGCCTGGGGGAACTGGTTCTGGATTGTATAAATGCTTGCCAGCATTTCGTGGGCTTCAACCGTGTTCGGCGACTTTTTGAGAATGGCCTGAAGCTCCGGGGTTGCGACCGAAAACTTTTTTTGCGAGTAGTCTTTGTACGCCTGCTGCATCGCGTCCGAGTTGCCGTTGTCATTGAAGCTAGAATTGTCGCCCGGCTGCCCTTCGGGAATGCCGTTTGCCTCATTTGATATCTGATTGCCTGCGCCTGCACGCGCGGCATTTCCGGCTCCGTCTGACTGAGGGCCGCCCTGCGCCCAGAGAGGGCTGGTCGCTGCAAGGCACAAAATGCCCGCACCTGCGAGTGTCACTTTAATTTTCATTCTTTTCCTCCACGTTGCGTTGTTGGACGTTCTTTCCGCGATGTTTGTTTCTGCATTTTGTGTTTTCGCTTGTCTTTTTTATTTTACCCCCTCTTGTGCCTGTGTCATATCGCCGACAACAAGATTAGGCTAAAAAAAGACAGGTGGAGGAAGAAATGCAGCACGCCGGCGAAAGCCGGCAAAATCACTGGCGCTTTTCCGAAATCTGCGTTATAATAGATACGTAAGATATGCGGCTCGCTCCGCTCCTCCTGCCTCGCCGACACAACCACCCAGATACCATTTGGACGAAGAAAGAAATTTCCATGTACTACCGCCCCGCCTTCATGCGTCTTCTGCATGTCGCCCTACTGCTGCTGACCTTCTCCATCCTCGGCGCCGGCGGTCCCGCCGCACGGGCAAACTGGCTGTTTTCGTACCCGCCGAACCAAGTCACGCTGGA
>CAXTRL010000288.1:0-5047 GCA_964246575.1 uncultured Armatimonadales bacterium | reverse complement strand
TCCACAGCCTTCTGAGCGTCGGTCTGCTCCTTGCTCCCAGTGCCATTGCTTCCGTTCTTGCCGTTCCCGTTCTGGTGGGAGCCGTGAATATGAACGCCGTTTTTGCCGCTGCTGTGCGCTCCGTTGCCGTTCGTGCCATTGCTATTTTTGGCAGTCCCGTTTGCGCCATTCTTGTTGTCGTTCTTGCTCTGGCTGCTTTGCTCTTCATGGCCTTCTTCGGCGAACAGCGCAACTTCTTTGGGCAGCAGGAACATGGCGAATGTCGGCGTGACGGTTCGGGACAGCAGATAAGACGCCAGCATGGCGAAGATGACGGCTTCGGCCAGCGGCAGGAACAGGTAGCGGGCGACGCCGGACAGCAAGGCCATCGGCAGGAACACAATACAAATAGACAGTGTGGACACCAAAGCCGGCAGGGCAATCTCGGCGGAGCCTTCTAAGATGGACTTGCGGAGCGAATGGCCCATGCCTAAATAACGGTTGATGTTCTCAATCGTGACCGTGGTGTCGTCTACAAGAATGCCGACTGCCAGCGCCAGGCCGCCCAGCGTGGTCGTGTTCAGCGACTCGCCCAGCGCATGGAGCATGGCAATGGACGCGAGAATGGACAGTGGGATGGACACCGCGACAATGGCGGTAGAGCGCAGGCTGCCCAAAAACAGCAGGATCATCAAAGCCGTCAAGCACGCGGCGATGGTCGCCTCACGCACGACGCCCTGAACGCTGGCCTTGACGAACACAGACTGGTCAGCGATCAAGTTGATTTTAAGGGCCGACGGCAGGGTAGACATGATGCGCGGCAGAGCCGTCCGCGTCCGGTTGACAACATCCAGCGTGGACGCGCTGCCGCTTTTGTTGACTTGCAGCAAGACCGCTCGCCTGCCGTTCTGGTTGACGATATTTTGCTGAATGGCCGCGCCGTCGTGTACTTGCGCCACATCCCGCACATACACCACCGCGCCGTTGACTGTTTTGATCGGCAGGTCGTTCAGCGCGTCTACCGTGTCGGGGCTGCCGTTGATTTGGACATTGTAGTCCCGCGCCCCAACCTTGGCGTCACCTGTCGGCAGCACCAAGTTCTGAGCGCTGATGGCGTTGGAAACATCATACGGCGACAGGCCGTGCGCGTACAGCGCCTGCGGGTTGATGTCTACGTTGATGACGCGCCCGCGCCCGCCGTAAGGCAGCGTGACCTGTGCGCCCTGCACCGTCGCAAACTGGGTGCGGACAAAGTTTGTCGCGTAGTCCGAGAGCTGCTGCTCATTCAGCGTGTCGCTGCTGATGGCGGCTTGGATGACCGGCACGTCGGACGCATCGTAGCGCAAAATATACGGCGGCTGGGTTCCCGGCGGCAGAATGCGCTGAACAGTCTGCGAAGTCGCCGTGACCTGCGAAATGCCCTGGGCGATGTTCGCGCCCGGCTGGAAGTAAATACGAATGACGCCGACGCCGGACACTGACTGCGATTCAATATGCTCGATGTCGTTGACCGAAGTCGTGTAAGCCCGCTCGCTTTGGGTCACAAATCGCTTTTCCATGTCGTTCGGCGTAAAGCCGGGATACGACCAGATCACGGTGACGACGGGAATGTCAATCGCCGGAAACACGTCGGTCGGCATGGACAAAATGCTGCCGACGCCTGCCAGCAGGATCAAGAGCGCCAGAACCGCAAACGTATAGGGTTTATTGAGGGCTAATTTAACGATCCACATAAAAAGAGGTTTCCTAATCTAGCGTCCGCCCAGAACTTACCGTCCGCCCAAAGAACGGACAAGCTGGGCCAGTGACACTTGGTACACAAACTCGGCGCTGGATAAATTGTTGCGCGTGGCCGCAAGCTGGGCCAGCGCATTTAGGACATCCAAAAACGTCCCTAAACCGCCTTGATAACGAAGGTACGCCAGCCGCACCGCTTCCTGGGCCTGAGTCACGCCGGTTTGCGCGGCCCCAACCTGTGCCTGCCCGTTGCGGATGTTCAGCGTCGCCTGCCGCACTTCCAGCGCGACGTTCAGCTTTAGTTCTTCCAGCGTCAAAAGCTGGGTCTGGACGTCTACCTGGGCCGAGCGCACCCGCGAACGGGTCGCGCCGCCATCATCTAGCGGCAGGGACACCTGGGCGGTGATTGTGCCGAAAGACTTCGGGGCCGTGATGGATGCCGTCGTCGTTTGCTCACCGGAAGCGACGATGCTGACTGTCGGCAGCAGCGTGGACCCCGCCAGCCGGACCAAGCGCTGAGACTCTTGAATGTTTGAATTCGCTTGCCGGATTTCAGGCCGCCGGGCCAGTGCCGTTTGCGTGCTTTGCTTCAAATCCACCGTCTGGGTCAGCGGTGGCAGCGGCGGCGTTTCCAGCGTCAGCGGCACGTCCGGGTCGGTTCCCAGCAGGTAACTGAGGTTGGCTTGGGCCAGATCCCGCTCATCCTGACCCGAAATCAAAAGCTGCTGGGCTGTGGACAGCGCCGTCTGAGCAGTGAGAACATCAAAACGCGAAACAATACCCTGGCTCAAGCGAGCCTGCGTAATCCGCACGTTTTCTTCGGCATAGCGCACCTGCTCTTCCTCGGTCGCCACCTGGCTTTGGGTCAGCAGCAGGTTGAAGAATAAGTTTTTTGCCGCAAGCGCCGTTTCATTGCGAAGCCGCTCAATGTCGAAATAGTAGAAATCGCGGACATTGTCTTGTGCGCCTCGCGCCGCCGACAGCAGGCCGAACAAATCTAGGTACTGGCTGACGCTGACGCGCCCTGCCGCGTTGTTGATTTGTCCCTGCGCGGCAGCCCCGCCAGTAACCGTTCCCGTTCCGGTGCCTGTCGTCCCTGTCCCGGTGCCTGTTCCACCAGTGTCACGCGGATTAATCTCGTGCGCCTTTTCGTCATTGGCTTCCGCCATCTGCACGGGAGCCGGGGCCGGCGTGGGAGCGGCGGCTGAGAATTGCAGCGGGGCGGAGAACGGAACCGCCGTGTACGCCGCAAGCATGGAAGGCAGGGCTGTGCCGACGCTTGCCGAGCCGCCGGTCGCCGCCGTCGGTGCGGAGGCACCCGGCGCGGCGTTGCCGGGCGCAGTTCCCGGAGCGGGCGCCGAAGTCGCCGGCGCGGCTGGGGCGGCATTTCCGGGTCCGGTAGACGGCCCGGCAGGCACAGTCAGTGTCGGTCCGGTGGGCGACACCGGCGACGGTGCCCCAAGCGATCCCGGCGAAGACGTGCCGGGCGTACCGACGCTGCCGGGCGTCGTCACGCCGGTGCCGGTGCTGCCGCCCAAAGAGGGCGACCCGCTGAGGCCGACGGAAGACGAGCTGCCGTTGCTTGGCGCATTGCCGCCGCCCCCGCCGCCGATAAACGCTGTCGAAAAGCCGGTTCCTGAGTCAACCACCTGCGGGATTTGCCCGCCGCCCGGCAGCGTCGGGTTGGTGACAATTGGGTTGGTCAGCGTCGGCGCGAACGCCCGGTATGACGAATAAGTGTCCACGGCATCCACGCTGAACTGCGGACGACCCTGGGCATCGACTTGAACAATCAGCTCTTGGGCTTTTTGGAGCCGCTGCTGGGCGATGACCAGCCCGGAGTTGCTGCCGACGGCGGTATTCACCACGTCGCGCAGCGTCAGCGGGCGGTTTGGGGCCGGCTTCGGGGTGCCGCTGGAAACGCCCGGCGCGGGACCGCTGGCCGCCGGAGCATTGGAGCCGGGACCGACGGCAGGAGTTTGCGCGTCTGCCGGGTGTGCCGTCAGAAACAAAAACACGAGCGCCGCCGCTGACGGCGGCAGCGGGCGGCATATGGAGCGCATCAAAAATTGAGTTTTTTTAGTCATTCGGCAGATTGGATGTCTTTGTCAAAGTTACTGTCAGCATTAACCGGCTTTATATAAAATAGTTCCCGTAGACTTTACGCTGTGAAACTTCCGATGGTTCCCGAAAGTTTGCGTCCGAGAAGCGCCTGGGTAAAGATGCCGTAGAAAGCGAGATCAAATTGTGGAACTAACCAAAGACACGCCGACCACGGAAAACACGCCGTCCCACGACCCGCAGAAAACCAGCAGCGGCAGCCCGGAAGCTATGGGTGGTAAGGATGCTCCCACGCAGACCGCCTACGACTCGTCCCAAAGCGGTGAAGGCTATCCCGGCCCATCAAAAGGCGGCGAAGCCGACAAAACCACCCCGCAGCCGGGAGATTAGTGTCCAGTCGGGTATACTAGAGGCATGACCCAGACGATCTCCGGCAAGCCGTATCTCGGCGCAACTCCTGACCCGGCAGCAGCCACGCGCGACGCTTTGGCCCTTGTTAAAGATGGCCTGCTGCCGGTCGTGGAAATTTTCTACTCGCTGCAAGGCGAAGGGCTGCGCTCCGGTCAGGCGACGGTGTTTGTGCGCTTTGCCGGCTGCAACTTGGCCTGCGACTTCTGCGATACGGATTTTCGGGTCAAAGAAACGTACACGGCGGAAACGCTTGCCGGGGAAATTGAGCGTGTCGGCGGCGGCTGCCGCTGGGTGTGCTTTACCGGCGGCGAGCCGACCCTGCAAAACCTACTGCCGCTTTGCCGCCTGCTCCATGCTAAAGGCTACCGTCTGCAAATCGAAACTAACGGAACCCGCCCGCAGCCGGAGTGGGAAATTGACCACATCACGGTTTCGCCAAAGCAGCCGCAGGGAGGCCGCCTGCATTCTTGGTACGAAACCCACGCCGCCGAGTTCAAATATGTCGTAGACGATGATTTGGATTTAGCCCGTGCGCTGGCCGGAGTGCGCTCCCACAGGCGCAAAACGCTAATCCAACCGAATGCTCTCAACCCGGCGTCGGTTGCGCTCTGCATTGAAGCCGTCAAGCGGTATCCCGACCTTCTGGGTTTGTCCCTGCAAACCCACAAGTTCCTGCAAATTCGCTGACACACCAGAACGCCCCCGATGAACATCCATTGGGGGCGTTTTTATGACTGCAATTAAGACTGCAAGTAATCGCGCAGGCGCTTTTTGCGGGCCGCCGAGCGCAGCTTCCGCAGGGCTTGGGACTCGATCTGGCGGACACGCTCACGGGAAATATGCAGCTCGTCGCCGATCT
>CAXTRL010000287.1:0-5075 GCA_964246575.1 uncultured Armatimonadales bacterium | reverse complement strand
GAGTCGTCGTATTCCGATTGCAGGCGCTTGCCGCGCCGGTTGGCATACGCGGGGTCAATTTTAGAAACCAGTCCCCATTCCGACATGGCTTCTTCGGGCAGGCTGGCAAAAAAGCAGGCCAGGCCACGGTTGGAATGCAGCATGACATTTCGCGGGTCCAGCACTAAAGCGCGGTCAAACATGTCAATGGCCTGCTTGTGCTTTTCCAATGCCTGCTTCCAGCGCGGGTCATTAGTGCGCTTGGAGGCTTTCGCAGCGTCTTGGAGCGATTTGCCGGATTTTGCGTAAGCGAGGCCCAGATTCGAAAAATCTTCCATGCGGGTCTGCCGCAGGCTGATCACATGCCGGAACTCGGTGATGGCATCGTCAAGCTGGCCTTTTTGGTAGAAAATAATGCCCCGGTTGGAGCGGCAGTCGGCGTTGCCCGGCTCGTACTTGAGGCACAAATCCCACTCCCGCATCGCCGCGCCCTGGTTTTTAAGAAGCGCATGGGCGTAGCCCCACTGGTAATGAACTGTTGTCAGATCAGGGCGCAGCTCCAGAGTGCGGGCAAAGTTCGGAAACGACAATTCCGGCTTGCCGATAGCGATATGGCAAACGCCGAAATTGTTGTGAACTTCGGCAATATGCTCGTTCAGTTTCAGCGCCACGCCCAGCTCTTCCAAGCCCACCGTGATGCTTTCCCGGCGCAAATACAGCCAGCCTGACTGGGCCGGGATTTCGGCGTCGCTTGGGTCAAGCTCGGCGGCTTTTTTCAGGTGCAGGGCCGCTTCCGCGCCTTCGCCTGACAGGCCCTGCGCGACGGCCAGGTTCCGGTGCGCCAGCGCTGCGCGGGGCCACAGCTTGACGGCAGCCTGGAAATACTGCACAGCCTGAGGAATCATCCGCTGCTGGGTCTTGATGACGCCCAGTAGGGTCAAAAGCTCCGCCGACGTTTTGCTGAACTGCAAGGCCCGCGACGCATACCGGTCCGCGCTGTCTAAAGCGTCGTAGTCGGCATACGCTTTGCCGAGATTGCAGCAGGCTTCCCACAGGCGCGAGTTCAGGTCTACAGCTTCTTTCAGCGCCAAAATGCCGTCGTTGATCGCGCCCAGGCGGCAAAGGCCGTAGCCGTAATCCGCCCGCACGGAAGCGCTGGCCGGGTCAATGAGGGCCGCGCGGCCCAGCTTCTCGACGTCGGCGGGCGTGACCGTCTTCTGCATCCGGGCCAGCGCTTGGTTTGCCAGCGCCGGGGCGTGGGCCGGATCGCATTTCAGGGCCGCCTCAAACTCGCTGTCCGCGCTGTCGCCGCAAAGAGTCAGCGCCAAGCCGATGTTGCTGCGGGCGTCCGCTTGCCGCACCGGGTCGTCCCCGGCCAGAGCCAGCGCCTGCTGGAACTGCGGCACGGCTTCCTCGAATCGGCGCTCCCGGCACAAAATCAGCGCCAGACGACTGTACAGCGCCGGGTCCTTCGGCGCAATCTTTAATGCCCGCTGCAATTCGGCAATAGCGGCAGGCGCTCCGTTTGGGTCGGGGTCCGCGCCGAGCTCGGCAAACAAATGGGCCTGATTCGCGGCGGGTGCGACGCAGTCCGGCCCAAGCTGCGCGGCCCGGCCAAACATTTCAGCGGCCTGCGCCTGCGCCCCGCGCCGGGCCAGTGCGACCCCGACGTTGTTAAAGAATTCGGTATCGGCGCTGCCCATCTGCCGGGCCTGCTGGAACCAGTGGATGCTTTTCTCGATTTCCCCTTGCAGCAAAAACAGCGTCGCCAGCCGCAGCCGGGCCGCCGGAGCCAGCGCGGCGTCTTTGAGTTCTTCTTCCGCTTGTTCCTGAATCTGAGTTCCCAGATCGCTGATCTGCGCTTGCAGGCTGGCGTGGCGCTGCTTCAAGCGATTGCCGGGCAGAATGCCGCGCATAAACGACAGCCCGCCGCCTCCCCCGCTGCTGACGGCAGGCACCAGCCGGCTGGTTTTGCCCAGCTTCAGCACAATGCCGCACTGACTGCAAACCACCGATGTAGGCGAGTTTTTAAATCCGCAATAAGGACAAACCATAATAGATAATAAGCAAAAAGAGAAAGTGCAGGGAAAGATGTTCAGCGCGACCAAGAATTACCGTGATGCCGGCGCAGGCTTCTGTTTCTTTGTAGCTATCCAGTAAGATGCAAGAAAAATAAAAAAAGGACTAAGCGATCCAACAATGCCGGCGCTTCTTAGGCGATGCGAGGCATCGTCTGAGTGAGGAAAAAATACAAGGTCAGCCGAATAATAAAGCATACCGAAAAACAGGGCAACGACTAGGGCGCAAGGGATAAACCAGTTCCTCTGCTGCCTTCTGTCAAGCCACGAATAGAGCGGGTCACTCACAGCAATACTCAGCAGCATGACCGCCATGCTCAACTCGCGGAACAAAACTATTGAGCCGACCACGAGAGCAGCGACGAACAGCAAGTACCACGGTGAAGCTTTTTGCACGATGTTTCCCCTTGTGTCGGCGGCCATTCCGAAATGCGCTTTAGCCTGCCGCTGCGAGGCGTGCGCCCTGGTTGGCAAGCTGATCAGCGCGGGCATTGCCTTCGCGCAGAATATGGGTCAGCGTCACGCCGCCGGAAAACAAACGGCACAAGGCTTGGGCTTCGGCTTGCAGGGCTTTAAGGTGCGGCGCGTTGATTTTGTAGCGCCCTTCCATCTGCCGAGCCATGAGCTGGCTGTCGGTATGCACCGTCACCCGTTTTGCGCCCCGCGCCCGTGCTTCCCCTAGCCCCCGAATAAGCGCTTTGTACTCAGCGACATTGTTGGTCGTCTGCCCGATGCCTTCGCCGATTTCCGCCACCGTCACGCCGTCGGGATTGGTCAGCAGAACACCGATGCCTGCCGCGCCGGGATTGCCTTTGGAAGCGCCGTCAATAAATAAGATGAGTTCCACGGCTTTCATTATAACATATTTTAGGCAGAAGGCGGCGGCGGCCACACATCGCTTGACGGGCTGGAAGACGGCGGGACATAGCCAGTATTTCCGAAGGCTGCCGACTGCGTCCGCAGAACCGCAAGCTGCTGGGCGGCTTGGAACCCCTGAAAGATGCGAAACAGCGCATACGCATGAAATGCCACGGAAAGCCAGTCTTTGAACAGTAGCAGAAGCAGCAGGCCGTCGAGGGCGTAGAAAATGGCACCCACAACAAAAGCCCATCGCGCCCCTTTACGGGCGAAGACGCCGAACAGGGCATACACCCCGGCAGCAAGAACGTCCAGCACGATAGTCGCACTTTTTGGTGTGCCGAGGATCCCTAAATCAATGGCTTCCGTCGTGCCGAGGCCAATCACAAATTGTATTGCCATACCGGACAGCCTCAGCACGGAGTTGATGATGGAAAAGCCGGCGATCCAAAAAAACCAGTCGCCGCCGACCTGTGTTCGCTTTTGAGCGATTGCCTGCTGCATTGGATTGGGTGTGTTAATCATAATGAATTTTCCCTCTGACGACGCCTGCCTGGTTTATGTTCCCAGAATGTTCCCGTTTTGAGAAAATAGTTTTTGCTTTTTTGGAACCCACCCCGGCGCAAGCGCCAGGGTGGGTTCTACTTCCGCCGCCCGTGCGCGCGGTAGACGAATGCCAGCACCTGGGCGACGGCTTCAAAGAGATCAGGTGGGATTTCGCGGCCTATGTCCACAGCGGCATACAGGGAGCGGGCGAGCGGCTTGTTTTCTACCAAAGGAACTTTGTGCTCACGGGCGATTTCGCGGATGCGGGCGGCCATTTCGTCCTGGCCTTTGGCGACGACTTGGGGGGCGGAGCGGCCGCGCTCGTAGCGCAGGGCGACGGCGTAGTGGGTGGGGTTCGTGACGATGACGTCGGCTTTGGGGACATCCTGCATCATGCGCTTTTTGGACATCTCGCGCTGCAAGCGCCGAATGCGGGCTTTGATGTGCGGGTCGCCGTCTGACTGCTTGTTTTCCTGCTTGATTTCCGAAAGGCTCATCTTCAGCCCCTTCTCGAAATCATACTTTTGGTACGCGTAGTCGGCGACGGCGACAATGAACAGCACAACACTGACCCGCAGGCCCATTGTCCACAGCAGGCCGCCGACGACGGCAATGGTCTCCGGCAGCGGCTCGCGCATGGTGTTCAGCATCTCGCCGGAGTCAACCGCGCCGCGCAGGGCGGAGTAGCAGATGCCGGCGACGAGGCTCATTTTGAGAATGCCTTTCAGCACTTCCACCGTGCCGCGCAGCGACAGCAGGCGCTTGATGCCGGTGGCAGGGTTCAGCCGCTCCCATTTCGGGTGCAGCGCTTCGGGCGTCACCGCAAAGCCGACTTGCCCGATGCCGGAGACCAGCGCCAGCACCAGCGCCAGCAGCGCGACCGGCAGCAGGATTTTCCCGGCCCACAGAAGGCCGCGAATCTGCCACTCGTGGACGGTCTCAAATGTGAACGCGGCTTGGTGCGGGTTGAACTGAAACGCCGACTGCAAATCCCGAATGAGGCTGAGGCCGGCGTCGCCCGGCAGCAGCAGGTGCAGCGCGGCCACAACCGCAAGCAAAGTCGCCGCCCCGCCAAACTCGCCAGACCGAGCCACTTGCCCCTTTTTGCGGGCATCCGCCCGGCGCTTAGCGGTGGCCGGAAATGATTTTTCTTCGCCGTCAGCCATTATTTCTCTTTCCACGGAATAAATTCCGTGGCTGAATAGCCTTCGGCTGATTGTCCTGCGGACAAGAAGAGAAGCAAAGCCTCTTGCCGCTATTCTTCTGTCCGCGTCGGGTGCAGTTGCGCCAGGACAGCCAGCACACAGTGCTATTCAGCCGAAGGCTATTCAGCCACGGAATTTATTCCGTGGATCTTCTATTCCGTGGCTCTTCTCGTGTGTCCGTTACCTGTGCATCCCCTTCAGCAGCATTGCTACTTGGTCCGGGGAAGCATTCGACATCTGCGTTACCACCGCCGTCATGAGTGGCAGGGCGGCAATTACTACGGCGAAGCCGACTAGGACTTTCAGCGGCATTCCAACATAAAACACCTGCATGGACGGCATCGCCCGGTTCAAAAGCGCAAACGCAATGTCCGTCACCATCAGCACCGCCACGGCGGGGGCGGCGATT
>CAXTRL010000286.1:0-5092 GCA_964246575.1 uncultured Armatimonadales bacterium | reverse complement strand
CTTGGCGTGACCGGCACGGACGGCGGCGAAGATTACACACTGCGGATCACGCTGACGCCGTCTGCGCCGCCTTAACGAACTGCCGGTCTAAGGAACCCCATGCTCCAAACTTTGCTGGCCCTGCTGGCATCCCCGGAAACCGGCGGGCCGCTGACCCTGACCGTACGCCAGCGGGTCGGCGAAGAGATCACTGGCGGTAGCTTGACCGACGACGCCGGCCATGTGTACCCCATTCAGGACGGCATCCCGCGCCTCTTGCCGCGCGAGATGCTGGACGCGCAAAAGTCCGAGATCGCCGCGCGGGACGCCCAGGTCGGCGCGTATGACGCGATGGACTTCTTGAACGTCTTTGGCAAAGTCGAGATCCCCCTCACGCTCCGCACCCTGGCTCCACAGCCGACAGATCGCCTGCTGGAAGCCGGCTGCGGCACGGGCCGCATGACCCGCGTTCTGTCCAAAAGTGTCCGTGAGCTTGTCGCCGCTGACTTTTCGTTTGAGTCTCTGCGCGTTAACCGCCGCAAGCTGCTTGCCGCCGGCGTCACCAACGTCCACTTAGTCCAAGCCGACGTGTGCCGCCTGCCGTTCATCGAATGCGCGTTTGACCGCATTGTTTCCTGTCAGGTCTTAGAGCATGTCCCCGGTGCCGACGCCCGCGCCGCTGCCGTTCAAAGCCTCGGCTTTGTCCTAAAGTCCGGCGGCGCGTTGGCGCTTTCCGCGTATAAGCATTCCCTCCTGACCCGTGCGTTCAGCCAAAAAGAAGGCCGCCACGACGGCGGCATCCCCTTCTTCCGCTTCACCCGTGCCGAGATGCGCGACACGCTCAGCGCGAAATTCACCGTTCACAGCATCACCGGCGCATTGGTCTATCTGTACCTTGCCAAATGCAGCAAAACCCGCTGAACAGTGGTAAGATGTGAGCATGAACAGATATATGCTGGCAGTTCTCTGTCTTGTGCTGACCCTAGCCGTCAGCGCGGCATTCGCAGCACCACCTGTGCCAACGGCGCCGGGGACACCTGCGGAACGGGCAACGATTGTCGGGCGTGTGACGGACGTTCATGGGAAACCGATTAGTTCCGCCGTTGTCATCTTGTCGAAGAGTGGTGAGGAAACTACTACAGATGACAACGGCAATTATGTATTCACCGGCGAACCTGCGGGCGCTTATGTCATCACAATGCAGGCGAAGTCCTATCAAACAGACTCATTTAGGCTGGAAGTTCAAGCAAGCGTGACTAATAGGCTTGATGCTGCCATCATGTCCATTCCCAAAAAAGGTCGCACAGCCCATGTTGTTCCCAGCTTGAAGCCAGGCGTAGCCATCATTTCGGTTATAACATCACAAGGTCATCGGTTATCGCCGCCAGACCCCATTGCAAATGGACCGCTCAATCCATTTCAGGGCGATCTTGGCCTGCACTCAACGGCTCGCAGTCGGTGAGGGCTTGCTCTGGAAGGCTTCGGCGACGTTTGGGTTGACTTGAAGCTGATCCGTCCGAAGCTGAGCGCACTTCTGGACAAGCCGGTCTTCGGTGTCTGTAAATGGGTTCAGCGGCGTGATGGGCTTGGCGTTGCTGTACAAGCTCCACAGGGATTGGCCGCCGCCGGTCCAGCAGACTTTGTAGGTCCACATGGAAGACGACAAATGCTTCTGCGCGAGGCTCTGTACCAGGCCCGCGAGAACGGCAGTGGTGCCGTGCGGCTCTAGGCCGTATTCGCCAACATAATAGGGGATGAGGCGGCGGCTTTGTTCATGCTGGACGGTGGCGACAAAATCCGTGACTGTTTTCTGCTGGTCGCCCTCGGATTTCGCGTCGAAGTTGTAATAGTGAACGCTGTAAACGACATTGGCCCAGCCGGCAGGCGCAGGGAACGGCATCCACTGAATGCCGGTATAGCCGTCTTCCATGAAAATCAGATGGTCAGGGTCACCGGCGCGGATCGCCCGGTACAGGCGGTCCTGCACAACGTACAGCGTGTCCGAGTTCGGCGTTCCGGTCGGCTCGTTCAGCATGTCATACCCGGCGACTGCCGGATTGCCCCGGTAGCGGCGGGCGATCTGTGTCCAGACTGCTTCCGCCGACGTGATGTTGGCGGGGTCTTTGAAAAACGCATTGACGTCCGCCTGCCCAGTATGCCCCTGGTCACTCTGCCCGCCCGGCGCGCCGTGCAGGTCTAGGATGACATACATCCGGTTTTGACCGGCCCACGCAACCGCCTGGTCCAGTGTGTGCAGCCCGCCCGGATCGCTGACGATGCTTGCCAGGAACGGCAGCCGAACACAGTTGAACCCAGCGACATGAAGGCGCTGGAAGTCCCCTTCGTTCACCCAGGCGCCGCGAAACGCCGCCTGCACCCGCGCTTTCCCCGCCGGCCCGAACCGTTTTTCAATGGTTCCCCACAGCGAAACATGGTCCTTGATGGTCGGGAACGCCGAGCCAGGCGGCGGCGTGGTCACAAACGGCTGCATCCACATTTCTTCCACGAGCCAGCCGCCGAGATTGATCCCCTGCAAAGTGACGGGGTGGCCGGAAGCGTCTACAATATCTGTCCCCTGCGCGTGCAGCATCGGCAGCGATGAGGGCAGTGCCGGGGCTGCGTGAGCGGTACCGCAAAGCAGCGATACAAGAAGCAGAAACAAAGCTGACGCTTTATAATTGAGTTTCATTCGTGTCCTTCAAAGAAACGCGAAAATGGGAAGAGCGATTATTCGCTCTTCCCATTCTTTGCGGATCGCCGGTGACTACAGTGTGCTGAAGGTGGCTTGGAAATTCGCGCCGTTGGACGACAAACCGTTGGTCCCAGCGGCGAAGCCGGTTGAGGACGCACATGCGCCGCTTGTGAAGGTTTGATCCTGGCCGCAGTTGGCAGAAATGCTGTCGTAGCCCGGTGAAACTGCACTGGGCCGCAGGTACTTCACATGGCCGTCGCCCATTAGGAAGTTAGACCCGTCAGTGTGACGCGCCGGGCCATACTGGGCCTGGCCTGTCCGCGCCGGGTTGCCCATGCCGACCTGGTTGCCGGGGCCGGAAACGTAGGTGCTTTTATGGTTGTTCAGTTCGTAGGCCCAGCCCTCATGGACGTCACCGCCATTCACTTCTTCCGAGCCATAGGTACTTGTGGCAGCAGGCGGATTAGGAGGATTGTTGATAGCCCAGCCGTTTGGGTCGTTGCTGACGTTGGTCAAGTCAGCGTTCATGGTCTGCATCTCCACGATCATCACCGTTGAGGCCGGCGCAGCCGCCTGTGCAAGGCCGCTGTTGTTGTAGTTAGCATCCAGGTTGATGTTCATGGCATAGGAGAGCGGGTAGTAGGTGGCTGTGTCGCCCGCAATTGTCGCCGGGCCGGTCGGATCATCAGGGCACTTGTAAACACCAGTGCTTTTCACATAAGGATAAATCCGGGCAGCCCAACCGGAAAGGCTGTAATACTCTCCAAACACCCCCGCCGGATACTTCTCGTCGGCGTCCTGTGTGTACTGAATGAGTGCGAGGCCAAGCTGCTTTTCGTTAGACTGGCAGGACGCCCGCCGTGCGTTCTCACGCACTTTCTGGAAGACGGGAAATAAGATGGCGGCGAGTATCGCAATAATTGCGATGACGACAAGCAGCTCGATCAGGGTAAAACCGGCACGGCGCTGTTTCATGGGCTTTCTCCAATTCGGTCAAAATGCCGGGTAGCAATTTACCCGGTTAAGTGATACGACATGATAACATGCTGACGCGCGTTTGTCAAGGGTCTGTTTTAGTTTTTTGTCGTCTTTGACAATCTACTGGGAACCGATTATAATGGGAGCAAGATGCCTACAATTAAAGATATTGCGAAAGCGTGTAATGTGTCTACGGCGACGGTTTCCTATGTGATTAACGGGAAAAACACGCTGCTGCCGGAAACGCGCGAGCGGGTGCTGCGGAAAATGCGCGAAATGAACTACCATCCCAGCGCGGTGGCGCGGGGGCTGACCAACAAGCGCATGAACACGCTTGGGGTTTTGTTTGACAACGTCGGCTCGGAAATCGCCATCTGGCACCCGTACACATCAGGCATTTTGCAGGGGGTTGTCGCCGCGTCCGCCGAGGCGGGCTACAGCGTGACGCTGTTTACAGAGCTGTGGCAGAACGCCGAGAAGTCACTGCCGAAGCTGCGGGACCAGCGTACCGACGGACTGCTGATCGTTGCGCCGCCTGCCGACGCCGACATTCTGCCCAGCCTCCAATCGGCGGGTCTGAAGGTCGTCACGGTATCTTCCGAAAGCGCTGAATTTGGAATGCCGTCGGTGGATGTGGACAATGCCGCCGGCATCCGGCTTGCCGTGCGGCACTTGTGGGAACTGGGGCACACACGGATCGCGTTCCTCGGAGGTGAGTTGAATATGTTCAGCGCAGCGATCCGTCTTGCCGCTTTCAAAGACGCCTTTCAATCGGAAGGGATTCAGGCGCCGGCGGAATACGTCGCCTCAGCTTCTTATCAAGACCAGGAAATCGCCGCAATGCAGACGCGGCAACTGCTTCTGCTGCCGGCACCGCCGACAGCGATTGTGGCCGGCAACGACCAAATTGCTGTTGCGGCAGTCAAAGCCGCTCAAAACCTTGGCGTCGCCGTGCCGGGGCAGCTATCAATTGTTGGTTTTGACGACATGCCCGACGCCGCGCTGATGCAGCCCGCGCTGACCACGATCAAGCAGCCGTTCGCGGAAGTCGGCAAAGCGGCGACGCGCCTGCTGCTGCAAATGCTGTCCGGCCACCTAGTTCCCGCCGAGCGGGTTCTGGTTGAGCCGCAGCTTGTCGTCCGGGAAACAACGGCCCCGCCGACATGAAAGAGTTGTTAAGAAGTCATTGGCGTGACGTCCATGTCTTTGAGGCCAAAGCACGGTCACCAGCGAAATGGAAGCGCACAGGACAATCGTGATCGGTGCGCCGATGTATTTCGCCAGCCAGCCGGCGAACAGCGAACCGAAGGGGATGGTGCCGATGAACATCAGCGTGTAAATGCTCATCACCCGCCCGCGCAGGCGATCCGGGACATGAAGCTGCATCAGGGTATTGCTCGTCGCGAAGCACAGCACGAAGCCATAAGAAACAATGGTCATGGT
>CAXTRL010000285.1:0-5096 GCA_964246575.1 uncultured Armatimonadales bacterium | reverse complement strand
TTCCCGGTCTGGCTTGCGCCGGTGCAGGCGCTGGTGCTGCCGATTGCCGACCGGCACAAAGACTACGCGGAAACGGTCAAAGCGGCTTTGTCCGAGGCAGGATTTCGGGTGGAAGTAGATACGCGCAACGAGAAAGTCGGCAAGAAGATCGCCGAAGCCGAGACCCAGAAAGTCCCGTACATGCTGGTCGTCGGCGACCGGGATGCATCCGGCGGGACCGTTTCTGTCCGCCAGCGCGGCGGCACGGACCTGGGCGCACTGAGCCTAGACGATTTTCTCCAGCGCCTGCGCGAAGAATCGTCGGTGAAGGGCTAGGAGTAGGCCGGCGCTTTTCGCGCCGATTGTGATCACTTTTGTAAATGAGGCCGCAGAATTGCCATCTGCGGCCGGTCCTTGCCGTCCTTTGGTTCCAGCGTGAACATATACTCGCCCCACCACGGACCGGCGGCCCACCAGGTAAATCCTACCCAAACGTCCCGGTTCGCTTCCATGTACCGCAGCATGTCATCGGTCGCCGCCAGCGCTGCCGGGTTGTTCGCCGCACCGATCTCGCCGAGAAAGCCGTGCTGATGATGCGTCCGGCACCAGAGCGTAAACTCCCGCAGTCGTTCGCTTCCAATCGTTGGGCTGACGGCATTGGGTTGAGTGCCGGAACTGTCGGCGTCTAGGTACTGATGTACCTCAAAAAGAAAATGGTTCTGCGGGTCGTGGATGCCGAGCATTGTTTGGGCGTTGCCGCTGGAAGCCCAGGAATACGCTCCCGTCCAAGCGATGCCCGGCACAAGAATTAAGTTTCGAGCGCCTGATTTTCGGATCGCCGCAATGGCGGCATTGGCCGCGCCAAGCCACTGGTCGTTTGGAATGTCATGCGGCTCGTTCATTAAGCCGAACCAGACGCGCGGGTTGTCCTTGAACTGCCCAGCCACCTGCCCCCAAAAATCGGCAAACGCGGCATTGGGAACGTCCGCACTGCCGATTGTCTTGGCGTAGTAACGGGCAAAATCCTGCGGGTCGAGCAGCACCGTTTGTCTTCGCCCGGTTGCTTCTTTCACAACCTCTTTGATCCGCCCCAGCACGGCGGGGTCCAGCGGCTGGTTCAGGGCCGGCTGAAGGTCGACCCAGTGAAACGGAAACCGAATGATGTTCATGCCCTTGCCGCGAAAATAGTCCATCTCGGCAGGGGAGGGATAAATGTAATTCTGTCCATAGATGGCCCTGACACCCGGTCTTCGGTCGCCGAAGTCGCCCCCGGCCAGAACGACGCCCGTGAACGGCAAAGGCTTGATAAATGGCAGGGGCTTGACGCCGGTGCTGGAGGCTTTAAGCTGTGCAGCACCCGTGCCGCCGCAAGCTGCTCCCAGCAGGGCTGCAAGACCAAGAAAGAAATGCAGGGGTTTTATCCATCGCAAGAGTATCATAAGCTCATCTTACCTGAAACGTGCGAAACTCTTGACAAAGCCCGGCGACGCGGCTATAATGAGAAAATGTTGCGGGAGTAGTTCAGTGGTAGAATGCAACTTTCCCAAAGTTGAGGTCGCGGGTTCGAACCCCGTCTCCCGCTCCATTTTTCGTGTTCTTTCACTGTTCATCACGGCGCCGTGCCCAAGTGGTAAGGGAGAGGTCTGCAAAACCTTTATGCAGCAGTTCGATTCTGCTCGGCGCCTTCATTTCTTCCTCTTTGTTTCTTCCTCCCTATTGTCCTCGCTTTATTAATCTTTGATTAACTTTTCATTAAAATAATGTGTGATGGTGACAACTTACTTCCAAGAATGGGTATGATTTAAGGAAGCGGCAAGATTGTTTCCGCGCCGCCGCAGGAAATCCCTGGTTTTGGAGAAGTTGATGGTCTACGAGTGTGACCAGTGTAATGCCGCGCTTCCGGGAGGCGTCTTTACCTGTCCCCAGTGCGGCGAAAAGTTTGACGAGGCTGTTCCAGTAAATGCCCTGCTGCCGAAATCCGGCTTTAGCGCTGCCTTTGCACCGGCAGAAGAACCTAATGAAGAATTAAACCAAGAACATACCAGCAAGCTGGAACAAGCCGAAACCGATATTACGGTTTTGCGCGGACAGTCGCTGGCGCTGAAAAGCGAAGTGATGACGCTGCGCGGCTATATTTCAACCCTGACAAGCGAAATCACCGCGCTGGAAGAGTATTCGGCGGCTCTGCAAAGCAACTCCGCCACCCTGCAAAGCCAGGTGACCACACTCACCAATCGTCTGACAGTCCTTGAAATGGCAGGCCGGGAAGACAAGCGCCGGTTTATCGACCATGTCAATCATGTGAAAGAAGCCCTCGGCTACATCCAAATCAATGGGCCGACCGGTGTTGCTGGGCAGTAACAGACCAAGTCAATAAATCTCGAAAAAATAAAACCGTCCCAATTCTTCAAACAGAAGACGGGGCGGTTTGATGCTTCAAAGAGGCTGACAGAGACGAAAATTAAATGCGCGGACGATAATGGGAAACGGCGTGCAGAAAGATCGTCACTTCGCTGCGGTCCGCCTGCACAAGCCGCAGAGCAAGATGGTCATGCCAGCGGATTGCCCCTTCAATCGTTTCCCCGCTCAGCAGCGTTACCGCCAGCAAAGTGCGGTTGTCGCGGTATTTAATAAGTTCCACTTCGCGCGGGGAAAGACGATCTTCAGAATGCGTCATTCCCCGCATTTTTTCGACCTGAGAGATTTCCATCACGGTTTCTCCAGAGCTGGAAGTTATTTCTTCTTCGGAGCGGCTTTGACTTCCGCCTGATGACGGGCTTTATGGCGCTCTTCGGTTCGCTTCCGGGTACGGCGCAGTTCTTTGGCACGGACACGCATGAGTTAATTCACCTCCTTTAGTTCGTATAGTTTAGTTCATAGCTGGTTTTCGTCTACGGCACACTCAAACAAGAAATCACCATTCAGCAGCACGACGGGGATTTGCTCCCCGTACTCGGCTTGCAGCGCGGGATCGCTCTGAATATTGACCTCTTCCAGTGTAGACGGCGTCTGCGCCTGAAGGCTAGTCAGGCCACAAAGTGCCTTTTCGCAGAGATAGCAGCCGGGCTGGGTATAGAAAGTGACTTGGGCCATGATGCTGACGCATTATAGCCGATTCGGGCTGCCTTGTCAATTGAAGACACTGGAAGAAAAAAGCTTTAAGTCCGGCAGGAAAGTGAGAGGGAGGCGGCGTATCTAATTTGGCGAACATTCTTCCAGTTGCGCTGAAAGGCCACATCCCATGAACAGACGAGTTAATACGCTGAAAAAAATTGACCGGCTGGGTTTCACGCTGATTGAGCTACTCGTCGTCATCGCTATTATTGCGATCCTCGCCGCTATACTGTTCCCCGTCTTCCAAAAGGTTCGCGAAAACGCACGACGGGCAAGCTGCCAGTCCAACGAGAAGCAGCTCGGGCTGGCTCTGATGCAGTACACACAGGACAACGATGAACTCTTTCCAGTAGGTGCGGGAACACTCCTCCCTGGCTGCACTACCAACGGTCCGGGAACAGGCTGGGCAGGGTCGGTTTATCCTTTTCTACACTCTGTGGATGTATTCTCCTGCCCAGATGACACGACTGCCCTGCCACGTGTCTCCTATGCTTATAATGGTGCGTTTGTCTCCCTGCGATCCGTTCCACCGGCTTGCTTTGTTGGGGCAGCCGCCAGCCAGGCGACTCTGGCATCGCCGACACGCACGGTGCTGCTCTTTGAAGTACGCGAAAATCATGGAAGCCCCAATCAAGGAGCGGCAGACATATCCTCGCCTTCCGACCTGAATGGCCCTGTCTGGGGCAATGGCTACTTACAGACAGGTCACTTGGCAGGCCTCAGCAATTCGAATTTTTCCGTCTACTGTGATGCGAATCCGGGCCGGCACCTGGAAGGTGGGAATTATGCCCTGGCAGATGGTCACGTGAAGTGGCTCAGGCCGGAATCCGTTTCCTTTGGCCAGGTGAACCAGAACGCCACTGGCAGCGATTGCGGCGCTTACCCCGCCGGCGACCCCACTACTGGCTCCGCAGCGCAAACAGGCTGCTCGGTCCCTTCTTTGACAGCGACATTCAATACCCAATGATAGCCGGCCTTAGAAAGCTTGCATAGGAAGTCTCACATATTTATTCTAGTTCCTGAACATCTCCACAAGGAGCTAAAAGATACGGCGCTGGCTGCCGCGCCAACTGTCACACTGCTGCCGTACCCGGAAGACGGGCCGTTAAAGGACGCCTGGCAGGAAGCGGAAGGCGTCCTGCGCTGGGTGGCCGGCAAGCGCTATGCGCCGCTGGTGGCGGAGGGTCCCAAGGTGCGCTGGCTGCACACGGCAAGCGCAGGCGTGGACCATGTGCTGACCCCCGCCGTCAAAGCAAAGCCTGGTCTGACCGTTACCGACTCCGGCCCGGCGTTTGAGATCGCCATTTCCGAGTTCGTGCTGGCCTGGATGCTGCTGGTCGCCCGCCGCCTGCCGGAGCTAATGACTCATCAGCGCGAGCATCGCTGGGAGTCGGTTGTGCAGCAAGAACTCTATGGGCAGACCGTCGGCATTATTGGTTTAGGACCGATTGGGCAGGGCGTCGCGGCCCGCGCCAAAGCGTTCGGCATGAAGACGCTCGGCCTGCGCCGCACGCAAGCTCCCGTTCCCAATGTGGATGAAGTCTTGACCGGGCCGGCTGGCTTGTCGCGTCTGCTGGCCGAAAGCGATTATGTGGTCATCGCCGCCGCGCTGACGGGCGAAACGAAAGCGCTGCTTGGCCCGGCGCAGATCGCACAAATGAAGCCGGCAGCGTGGCTGATCAACATTGCGCGGGGCGCTTTAGTAGACGAACCGGCCCTGATTGACGCCCTGCGCGAAAAGAAGATCGCTGGGGCGTGTTTGGACGTATTCGCGCAGGAGCCGCTGCCCCAAGATAGCCCGCTGTGGGATTTGCCGAATGTCCATATCGCCCCGCACAATTCTCCTGGCTGGACAGCGGGCCTGCACGAGCGCCAGAAAGCGCTCTTTTTGGAGAACCTGCGCCGGTTCGCGTCGGGCGAGCCGCTCCAAAGCGTCGTAGACATTGCACGGGGGTACTAAGCCGCAGGAGCCATGTCATAAATCCACGCAGGGGAACCGCGCC
>CAXTRL010000284.1:0-5102 GCA_964246575.1 uncultured Armatimonadales bacterium | reverse complement strand
TGGGAACCAGCAGAACCGCAATAATCACCAGCGGCAGCCAGCGCGGGCCAAACGACAGGTACTTCGGCAGCACGGCGAACAGTCCTGCCGCACCCAGCAGGCCGATCACGGCAGGCCAGCGCGGCTCCGTGTCATCTTGCGCTTGTTTGGGCAGCGGGCCGGTTTCCGAAGTTTGCAGTGTTGGGATCATGAAAAGTCTCCGAAGCTGAAGCGAAAGTCGCTACCCGTGATGAAGCTGGCCGTAGAGCGTGTACGCGCCGAAAATCAGGCCAATGGCAATCACAAAGCGGCGCACGTTGGTCTGCCCGACCCGCTTTGCCAGCCCCGCCCCGCCGTAGCCGCCCGAAATCGCCGCCACCATCATCAGCAGCGCCAGCGGCCAGTCCACCCGCTTGTAGACAATAAACGTGATTGCCCCGACGCCGTTGATGCAGACCGCCGCAAAGTTTTTCAGCCCGTTCATGCGGTGGATATTGGTTTGTCCAAGAAACCCCAGCGCCGCCAGCATCAGGATGCCGATGCCCGCACCGAAGAAGCCGCCGTAGATCGCCACAAAGAATTGAAACACCATGCCGCCGACGCCCAGCCGCTTCGGTTCCGCCGCATTGTCTGCCGGCTCGCCGCGTCCGATCCAGCGGCGCACAGGGTCTTGGATCAAAAACAAAAACGTCGCGCCGAAAATCAGCCAGGGAACCAAATGGCTGAAAATCGATGCACTGACATGGGTTGCCAGGTACGCGCCGACGAGTCCGCCCAGCAGGCTCGGCACCGCCATTTCCCAAAGACTGCGCTTTTGCCCGGCAACTTCGCCGCGAAAGCCCCAAAAGGCGCTCAGAGACCCCGGCACCAGCGCCACCGTGCTGGTGCCGTTGGCAATCACTGAGCCGTTCGGCCCGCCCAGCACGGACAGCAGCACCGGAAACGTCAGCAGCGTCCCGCCCCCGGCCACGGAATTGATCGCGCCAGCGGCCAAAGCCGCCAGCAAAAGCAGCGCAAGATGCAGCGGCGGCACAGACAAATGAAAAAGCGATGTAGACATACAAACAACAGCCGCTTGGCGCCGGCACTAGAAGTGCCGGTCTACTTGTGAATGAAAGTGTCTCCGACACTGAAGATCAGCAAACAAGGCAGATCTTATTCCTCGGTCCCGCAGGGACTTTTACTCCAAAGTAGACCGGCACTTCTAGTGCCGGTGCCTTGTGCTTCACTCTCCCTCAGACCCGCTTGCGCCTTCGGCGTCATACGGCGTCCCGCCTTCTTTGGGGCCGGGCCGGTCGTCGTTCTCGCTGCTATGGGCGATGCTGGGATCGCGGGAGCCGGCAAGCTGGCCGGGGTCGCCCGACAAGTCTTCGCTGCCGTCGTCAAGGCCGCCGAACATACCAGGGTCACTGTGGGCGCTTTCCGTAGGGCTGGTGTCCGGGAACGCCGTGTCCAGTGCGCCGGGCGGCGGGGCGGGACCATCTTCGTGCATTTTGAGCGGCTCCTGCTCCCCGGCGATCTCGGCACCGGCAGAGTCGTCGCCAATTATGTTGGGGGCCATCGGGTCGGTTCGGCTTTCCAATGCAGTGTCCTCGCTTTTGCAGTGTCCTCGTTTTGAGGTTCTGCTTCTTGTGTACCCGATTTTTCGAGGTTTAGCAATCGGCAGGGGTTTGGCGAAGAAGAAAAGCGCGGTATTGTGTCGTCAAGCGGGAACAATATCAAGCGAGGAACAAAATGATGCCGGATCAAGACGACGAGACAATTCATATCCCCGGCCTGGGCGAGCAGGCGACTGTGGCGGGCGGCGGGGTGACGGTGGGGGACACCGTGCCGGAAATGCCGCCCGGCAGCGACGCCGAAGACATCGGCAAGGATACAATGGACAATGCCGCCGCCAGCGGCATCGGCGGAGATTTAGACGCGACCGACATGGCCCAGCCCACTTCCACAGCCGACACCACCGGCGACCGCGCCACCGGCCTGACAAGTCTGCGCGGCGGCTAAAGCCAGCCGGTGATACTTCATAGAACACAAAACCCCGGCGCTGTCATAGGCAGCGCCGGGGTTTTGCGTGTCTGTTTATGCCGCTTTCAGAAGATCGTAGTGGTTCTGCATATTCAGCCAGAACCGGGGCGAAATCTCAAAAAACTTTCCCAGCAAAAGCGATGTCATGGGCGTAATGCTGCGCTGCCCGCGCAGGATTTCCGAAACATGAATTTGGCTGAGTCCTGTTCCTTTCGCCAGTTTGTAAGCAGTCATGCCTAACGGCTCCAAATAGTCTTCCCGGAGAGCCTTATCGGAATGCTCGTTTTCAAGAAGCTCGTCACTTCCCCCAACTAGATTATCAGTCGTGTTCTGGGCCATCTACTTTCCTTTACGGAGAACATTAGGAGGACGTAAACGTCGGCGCTGGGAGGCATCCAAAAGCACCGTTTGCCCTCCGGGTGTGCCAACCAGTGCAGAAAAAGAAACAGAAAAGAAAGGGGTAACGCAATTAGGAATTTGCTTAATAAGTACAGACATGAGCTGCGGCTTGTTTATAGTTTTATTGTAGCTTGTGCTTCCACACGTCTTAAGGCTCGGTCAGTTTGTTTTTTGTTTCTTCTGGTAGTTCTTCAAACTCTTTCCTGTTAACATACACCAATTCCCTGTCACCGATACCACGGATGCTTGCCCGCCTTTTTACAAAGTTTGCTGAGTATTTAGTTTTGTTCTTGGGATCATATTCAACATTTATGCCACGGGCCGAACAACTGAATGTTAATCCATTGAACTTTTGCAGGCGGGCAGCAATGTTGATGCAGGGTCCGACAAAATCCGCCCCATTCCCAATTGGAATAACGGTCCCTCTTGCCATTCCACACCTCAATCGTGGAGGTGGGTCTACATGCTGTGTCTGTATATTTTTCAGAAAAGCGTTATAATGTTGGGTGACATTAAAAAGTGAAACAAGTATGTTCACTATAAATCTCTGAATTGTGTTTTGGATGTTGGCAGCAACCATCTGTTGATCTGCGGCAATGATCTTGTCGAGATCGATTCGCCATAGCATCAAGACACCGTCCCCCATAAACTTGGAAAAGAAAGGTAACTCGGCGAAAAGTCTATTGTTCTCTTGAATAAGTTCTTTCTTGACATCATCAAACAGCCAGTGTAAGAAATCTGATAGAAATGTCGGTACGGTTAACTGCGGATCCACCTGCCTTGTAAAATCTGTGAAGCCTTCCAAGTCAAATAAAACGGCTAGCGCATCAATTGTTTGTGACGGTCTTTGGATGTCTCCCAGGTGCATCAAGTTGGGGCCGAAGTCATCTAATACTTCCTGGGTCGTGCTGACAATCACTTGGCCGAGAGAACTAACTGTGTATCCATAACGTGCATCTTGGGTTGATACTCCAGTTTCTATTAGTACGTCGTCGCTCATTTGACTTTTCCTCTTTGCATTGCACTACTCGGCGTTTGTATTCTTCCTGGGCCTTCTTCTCGGCTTCACCCTTACCTGTAATTGGCAAGCCGCCTTGAAATGATGTCAATCGAATTGCCACTCAATTATTTTAAGATACCACGCGGCCTGCGACACTGTCAAAAAGTTGTCTTCCATCCACTGATTATATGTGCGCTCCGGGCGGAGGTACTTTTTGGCGGCGTTGACCTATTCAAGGACTACTATGGTGACAAGTGGAGCGTGACCGTTTCGAGGCCGCGCGGGGTGACATTCAGAGACAGGCCGAGTGAGTCCAGCACTCGCGCAAGCGGCTTGATGCCGGGATTGCCTTTCTCGGACAGTGAGCGGTACAGGGACTCGCGCGGAAGGTCGCTGCTGGCCGCGACCTTGCTGATGCCGTGGGCGCGCGCCACTTTTTGCAGCGCGTACAAAAAGCCTTCAACGCCGTCTTCTTCCAGTGCAATATTGAGATAGCCCGCCGCGTAGGCAGGATCACGCAGGTCATCGGCGAAGAGTTCGTTTGTATCTTTGAGTGTCATCTCGATAGTCTTTCCAAAGCTGCTGTGCCGCCAGGATGTCTTTGTCCTGCGATAGCGTAGTAGATTCGGTAGCCTGCGCCAAAATCCATCCGCAGTTCGTAGATACCTTGTCCGACCGGCTTGCAGTCGCCGAGACTGCCGCGCTCGACACGGTCAAGACGGCTTTGAACGCGCTGCTTGGTTTGCACATCTTTGATGTTTTTCAGCCAATCTTCAATCGGACAAGCATCATTTTCCAGAACAAGGGCCTTCAAAACATACTGCTGCCCGGCAGCCAGCGGCGCGTCTGCACTTTGCAGGGCAGGGGCCAGGAACTTCCGTATCGCTTTCTTCGGCATTCTTCATTGTAACATATATATCACACTTTTGAGTCTTATGTTTGACGACACGCAAAAAAGCCCTCCCCTGTTAGGGGAGGGTAGCGAACATCAGTGAGCCGGGTGGGATCACTGCGGGGTGGCGCCGGCGATGACCAGGACGCCGACGCCGGGGCGGAGGTATTTTTTGGCGGCGGCGTTGACTTGGTCGACGGTGACGGCGTTGTAAATGGCGTTGCGGCGCTGGGGGAAGTCTAAACCCAGGTTGTAGTCTTCAGCCAGGGCGAGGACGCCGGCGACGCCGGCATTGGTTTCCAAGCGCAGCGGGTAGGAGCCGGTGATATACAGCTTGGCTTGGCGCACTTCATCCGGCGTGACGCCGTAGCGTTGCTCCTGGGTAATGATTTGGCGCAGCAGCGTGATGGCGCGGGTGGCGTTCTTGGGGTTCGCGCCGATGAACACTTCAAACGGGCCGGAGCCGTGGGACGCGGAGAAGCCGGAGTCGACCGAGTAGGCGAGGCCGTTCTGGTCGCGGATGGTCTTGCCGAGGCGCGAACCGAACGTGTCCCCGCCGAGCGTGTAGTTCATAATCTGGGTGGCGTAGTAGTCCGGGCTGGTCTGGGTCACCCCGCCGTTGTAGCCGAACAGAATGGAAGTTTGGGGAGCGTCGGCCAGCGGGATCACAATCGGCGTCGGCGCTTTGGCGGGCGTGCCGACATCGGCGATTTCCAAAGACGGCACGGGAGCCGTGGGCTTAACCCAGCCGCCGAAAGCGTCGGTGACTTGGCGCACGACTTCGGCGGTGTTGACATCGCCGACGAC
>CAXTRL010000283.1:1759-5112 GCA_964246575.1 uncultured Armatimonadales bacterium | reverse complement strand
GCGTCCGGCGGCGGCTATGTCGTGGTCGAGCGCTCCGACGGCTACCCTGATTTAGAAGTCTTGACTGCATTTATCTCCCATGTCACCACGGCCGTCGCCACTTCGCAGATGGGCAAAAAGATGCTCAATTCCACATTAGACAGCAGCCATCTGGCGATGCCGGAAACGAAGATGCTGCCGAAATGACCCGCGACTTCATTATTTACGAAGACAGCGTCCACGCCCAGGTTTTTCTGGTGCAGGCCGAGAGCGAAGAACAGGCATGGAAGCTGTACCTAGACCGTGAGTATAGTTATGTGGAGCAGCCGGACGGCACTTATCGCGGCAGGCCTGGAGACTACGACAATTTAGATGGCATCTTTGGTACTTATGGAATTATCGTGCATGACGACGGTTCTTATTCCAATACTCACGGGGCCGTCTTTCCTTCCCTAAAAGAAGTTAAGGACAAATACGGCATCGAAGAACTGCCCAATGAGACTTTTATCGCTCACGATGTCAGTTACGCAAGCCTCGTGGAAGCAATCCACGGCGAAGTCGGGCATCATCATGTCGAGATTGCGCCGTGTAATATTAATCTGCTGGCAGCGTTCCAAACACTCTATGTTTCCAAAGACAAATGGGATTATGTCGAGCTGGACACGCCGGAAGACCTAAAATACGACATCATCAGCCAGCATCTCTGGCAGGCGGAACGCTATACCACTTTAGGCCAATTGGAAGAGGCTGTCGCTGAGCTGAAAAAGGCACTGCGGCTGACGATAGATCCGAGTGAAGAAAACGATCTGTACTGCCATATCGCCCGGCTGCTGTGGTCACACGGGCAGTTGTCGGCGGCAGTGAAGCAGTACCAAATCGCGCTGCGTACTGCCAATGAATTTGATAATCCTGCAATGATTAGGTACTTTCTAGCACAGATTTATGAAGAAATGGGACAGCCTGCAAAAGCTCTTTGGCATTACAAACGAGTTGATGCTGATGAACTGCACGACGATACATTAGAAGAGATGCAAAAACGTGTGGCTGAACTGGAACGCCGCAAAGATTTTCAGCCCAAACCTTGACACCCGGTTTTATATCGGGTATAATTCCCGGCACAACAAAATATCTGAATAGTTATTTAACTGCATTGACGAGGACAATGTCCGAGCCTGCTTGTTTTCAGAGAGCCGTCGCCTGGTGCGAGACGGCAGCAAGCGGTTCGGCCTCTCCCCTCTGAGCAGGTTATCCGAACTCTTTTCTTGTTCCCCCATCATTGGGGGCTAGGGGGCTACTAAGGTAATCCGGTTCGCGCCCGTGATCGCGCTCCAAGTGCGGTTTGTCGCCTCTACGAAAGAGTCCTCGAACCGAACAAGGGTGGTACCGCGTGACGCTTTGACACTCAATCGAGTTAAGAACAAGCCTCTCGTCCCTTGCCTCTGGGCAATCGTGTGACGAGAGGCTTTTTTGCACCTTAGAAGGACCTGACTATGAAAATGACCGGCAGCCGCGCACTGTTAGAATGCCTCAAGCGCGAAGGCGTTGACACCATCTTTGGATACCCCGGCGGGGCCGTCATCCCGCTGTATGATACGCTGTACCAGTTCCCGGATATTCAGCATATTCTGGTGCGCCACGAGCAGGGCGCAGGCCACATGGCTGAAGGCTACGCGCTTGCCACGGGGAAAGTCGGCGTGTGCCTGGCGACTTCCGGGCCGGGCGCGACCAATTTGGTCACGGCCATTGCCGACGCCATGATGGACTCGGTGCCGATTGTCGCCATTACAGGCCAGGTCAAAACCAATCTAATTGGCACCGACGCTTTTCAGGAAGCCGATATCACTGGGATCACCATGCCGATCACCAAGCACAACTGGCTGATCAAAGACGTGGAAAAGCTGCCCGGCATCGTCGCCGAAGCGTTCCATATCGCCCGGTCGGGACGCCCTGGCCCGGTGCTGATAGACATTCCCCAGGACATTCTGCGGGCTGAGTTTGAGTACACGCCGGTGGAAGAAGTGTCCATCCCCAGCTTCAAGCCGACGGTCAAAGGCCACTCGCGCCAAATTCAGCGTGCGGCGGAGCTGATGGGCGAAAGTGTGCGGCCCCTGCTGTATGTCGGCGGCGGCGCGATTTATTCGGGTGCAAGCGATGAAATCCGGGCTTTAGCGGAGATGACCGAAACGCCGGTAACGACCACGCTGAAAGGGCTGGGCGCGTTCCCGGAAACCCACCCGCTGTCGCTCGGAATGCTCGGAATGCACGGCACGGCGTATTCCAACTATGCGGTTTCCGAGTGCGATTTGCTGATTGCCGTCGGCGCACGCTTTGACGACCGCGTGACCGGCAAAGTGGACTCGTGGGTGCCGAACGCAAAGATTATTCACATTGACGTGGACCCCGCTGAAATCGGCAAAGTGCTGCCCGCCGACGTGCCGATTGTCGGCGATGTCAAAGCCGTCTTGACCGAGCTGCTGAAAGTCGTCCAGCCCGCCAAGCACCCGGAATGGAATGCCCGCGTCCAGCAGTGGAAGGCCGACTTTCCCCTGCATTACCCCGCCGACGGCGTTCTGCACGGTCAGTACGTCATTGAGCAGATCGGCGAAATAGCAAAGCATGAAGGCATTGTCGTGACCGATGTCGGCCAGCACCAGATGTGGGCGGCCCAATTCTACAAGTGCCTGCGCCCGCGCCAGTTTGTGACCTCCGGCGGCCTCGGCACCATGGGCTTCGGCTTGCCGGCGTCTATCGGGGCGCAGTTTGGTCAGCCTGACACGCCCGTGTTCTGCGTCAGCGGTGACGGCTCCATTCAAATGTGCATCCAAGAGCTGATGGTAGCGACCATCTACAAGCTGCCGATCAAAATCTGCATCTTAAACAACACGTATCTCGGCATGGTCCGCCAGTGGCAGGAATTGTTCTGGGACTCCCGCTATTCCAGCGTTGACCTGGAAGCGTCTCCGGACTTCCTGAAGCTCGCCGAAGCCTACGGCGCCCACGGAATGCGCTGCTCGACTCCGTCCGCCGTCAAAGCGACCCTGGAAGAAGCCATGAAGGTCACCGACCGCCCGACCGTGATTGACTTTCGGATCGCCAAAGAAGAAAACGTCTACCCCATGATCCCAAGCGGCGGCACCATCTCCCAAATGGTCGTGTCCCGCCCCGAAGGTATGGTCCCTCTCGACAGCTACATGGCCTCCGAGACCTACATGGACGACGAAGACACCCGCCCCGCCCGCGAAGACGAAAAAACCGAGCGCGTCCCCACCTACGCCGGCCAGGAAGCACTTGGCTAATGGACCCTCAGTATGCACGGTGGGTTAGCCGCTGGCAGGCCACTGTTGATGCCTGCGAACGGATTGGGAGCTACCACT
>CAXTRL010000283.1:0-1749 GCA_964246575.1 uncultured Armatimonadales bacterium | reverse complement strand
GTATCGTACACGCACGGACAAGGAGTGGGGCCTGACCGACTGCATCAGTTTTGTGGTCATGCAGGAGCGCGGCATTACCGAAGCGTTCACGTCTGACCATCATTTCATGCAGGCGGGCTTTACGGCCTTACTGTCGCACAAGCCTTAATGGAGATCAGGCAATAGACGCTCAGTATTCACAGTGGATTAGCCGCTGGCAGGCCACTGTTGATGCCTGCGAACGGATTGGGAGCTACCACTCAAAGCTGTCTGTCGGACCACCGGCCGCGCCAGACGCTATTGCCGAAGTAGAGGCAGCACTTGGTCAGCCACTGCCACCGTCGTTTAGAAAGGTATTGGTAGAGTTCTCGGCGGAAGTCGAAGTTTATTGGTTCCTTAAAAAAGGGTTCCATCCGCCGAAATCAGGTTCTCAGATCACGCGGGGA
Organism: uncultured Armatimonadales bacterium; assembly: GCA_964246575.1. GTDB lineage: Bacteria > Armatimonadota > Armatimonadia > Armatimonadales > Capsulimonadaceae > JANXMY01. The sequence continues at coordinate 1,324 of CAXTRL010000283.1, read as the reverse complement.
GAATGCGGATGGTCACTCTCACGAATGGTTGAAATTTCAAAGTGGTATCAAGAATGGCTTAACGTCTTTGACATCAATGACCCTTATGAGCGTATTTGGTACGGCAAATTGGCATTCGCGGAGGTCGGCAACGGTGACAACATAGCCTTTGACACTGCGTTCATGCAAGACGTGCCTGTTGTTTACCTAAGCCATGATGGTGATGACGCGCATGGATATTGTTTGGGCGATAATTTCGTGGATTACGTTGAAAGACACAGTCTACTTGGCTGCGCGGGGCCAGAGGGTTATTTGATGATGCCGTTCCTGCCGGATGCGATTAGCGGCCTTGACGCTTACGGCGAAAATGCAAGAAAATGGCGGGAGTGGTTCGGGCTGGATTATGAGGTGGCAAAATGACATACACGATCGAAGTTTCGCCGGAAGAAGAAGCACGGCTGAAAGAAGAAGCGGCGCGGCTGGGAAAAACGCCGGACGATCTCCTGCGAACTGCGTTTGTGAACTTGATTGGGCCGAGCAATGAGAACCGTCCTTCTTGGAGCGAAGCCGCCGGGATGTTTGACTATCCTTTGGTCGGTGAAGACGCGCAGGCTTGGGTAACACAAACGCGGCGGGAAGGCGATGAACACCGTGAACGTGCGCTGCGCCGGGATACAGCGCCGCAAAATACAGGGCAGAGAGATCAGGCCGAGGCATGAAGCTTGTTGATGCGCTTCAAGGCGTTTCGTTGCTTTTCTTAGACACTTCTCCCGTCATCTACCAAGTGGAGCAAAACCCGGCTTACTCTGCTTTAGTCGGCGCTGTTTTTCAGGCAATAGATTTAGGCCAAGTTGGAGCGGTCACGTCTCCAGTCACTTTAGCGGAATGCCTTATCTTTCCGTATCGCTCGGCTGCAACAGCGCAGATACAAAAGTTCACCCGCTTGATTGTCAGCGGACGCAACACGCAGTTCGTCACCGCTGGTCAAAGTGCCGGGGAAAAGGCCGCAGAACTGCGGGCGCGGTACAACCTGTTGCTGCCGGATGCGCTTCAAGTGGCTGTTGCTCTTAATTCCGGCTGTGACGCTTTGTTGACCAATGATCGCGGGCTTCAGCGTGTCACAGAGTTGAAGATACTAATTTTGGATGACCTGACGCTATGAAGTTTCCTGACCAGATAAAGATACCCGGCCAGTCTCCGGTGGAGCCGCCGCCTCTTTACGAGCCGATGACGCTTGCAGAGGTAGGTGAAAACGAAACGGAAGAAGAGGAATGGGCAGCTTGGCAGGCGCTTTCTTACCAAACGCTTTGGGAACTTTGGGACAACGAACACGACGCAATTTACG
>CAXTRL010000282.1:2501-5144 GCA_964246575.1 uncultured Armatimonadales bacterium | reverse complement strand
GCCGCGCTGAGGGTATAGCGCACCGCTTCCCGCACCGAGCCGTCCCGCAGGGTCAATCTCAAAGCACCAGAACCGACTAAACTTTCCGCTTTGGCTTCTTTGATGTCCGCAATCGGAATATCCAGTTCCACGGGGGCCGGTCCGTCCGGCGACGCCCGCAGGACGCGCACATGGGTCTGGTCCACCACCAGCCAGCGTTCGCCGAACTGTCCGTCGCGGTCCAGGTCCGCCCGCAGCGTCAAACGCGGCTCTGGCGTGTACCCTTGCTCCTGCTGCGAACGCGGCTGACTGAGCGTTTCCTGCACCGACTGAGGGGGAGTTTCTAAAATAGGCATATCGGGTTTAACACCGGGGCCGCGCCTGCGGTTCCTTGCTAGTTGGACGAGGGAGATAATTCACTTTATCCATTTTCCGCTGACGCCTAACATTTGCCAAGCCCAATCTGATATGCTACAATGGAGCATGGCAGGGTCAACAATTCTCAGCGGCTCATTAGTTACGGCAGAAGCTTTCAGCCTCGTGCTGAACCACCCAGTCCAAAAAACGATCATGGCTGTGATGGAAACAGTGACAGCCTCTGTCTGGGGTAATGATGAGGCAACGCGCAAACGGCGCTGTGTGCTGCTTGCTTACAGCCTTTACACCTTGCTTATGGATAGCAGGCGCTACCAAAACAAGTTTCTTTTGCCGCTCCATGACCCAGAAGGTCTAAGTCATGGCTTCGCAGGCATCGGTGACATTGCGATTAGCGACGAGAACGGCGATCTTTACGAGTGTATTGAAATTGTGGTAGGGGCGTCCCTTTCAGCAGCGTTTGTTGCAGAAGCCTATGCAAAGGTTCAGACTCATGCGCCACGCCGGTTTTGCCTGCTGACTCTCGACACTTTTTCGAGCACTAAACTATCCCGGCAAGATTTAGAAGCGATACGAAAACTGACACAAAACATCTATCGAACTCATGGCTGCGAAGTTACCGTTGATGGCTTAATGCGAACACTCAATTCCGGGCTGCGCTTTCTTGCAGAGCCGGCAGATTTCCTTGCCGTATACCAGCAGGCGCTTCAAGAAGATGTTGCGCTGACGGAGGCGCAGACGCAGGAGCTTGACCAACGGCTGGAGGCTTACCAGCAAGACCTGTCTGCGGGCGCGTCGTGGCAGGAAGTTCAGCAAAGGGTGAGGCGACAAAATGGCCTCTGAGGACGAGCCGCTGCCTGAGATTGTCATTCGGCCTGAAGCGGAAACAGAAATTTCCGAGGCCTTCCGCTGGTATGAGGACGAGAATGAAGGGCTGGGATCGGAGTTCATGCGAGCTTTGGATGCCAGCCTCTCGTATATCCAGCGTAACCCGGCGGCTTATGCGAAAGTTTACAAACAGATGCGCCGCGCTCAGCTAGGCCGTTTTTCCTACAGCGTGATTTATTTGGTTGAGGGCAACAAAATTGTCGTGCTGGCGTGCTTCCATGCCAGCCGCGACCCGAAGCAATGAAAGAAGCGGACTTGATTTCAGCCAGGGCAGAACTTTGGGGTGACACGATGGTGTATATGCGCGGTGATTATTACCTTTGGTATGACAAAAGCAGTCTCGCAGAGAGGAAACCGAATGTCTATCCGAGTTGAACACTTGTTTTCTTGCTATTTTCGGCTATGCAGTCTTCCTGAATATAGTGTGTTCGTGGGGTCTGCGTTTGACATTCCATGAGGCTTTTCAATCTCTACGGCAAGGACGACGCAGCAACCCAAGTTTGTGGAGCATGACTTGTGTTTTAGTCATACCGCTCTCGATTCCTCTATTTGTGATAGGAATGCTATTCATCCGGTAGCTGCAGCGCGTGGGCGCTAATAATCCCAACTGTTTCACGGGGCTGAACCCCCGTGCTTTGATAAAGCAACTCCCCGCCTTCGCGGGCAACAAAGCTTTAACATCTTCATTTGAAGTCTTCGCCCGCGAAGGCGGGTGCTTGCACTTCTGAAGCCCTGCCGTTCAGGGCAGGCGCATATAACGACAACAAAAGAGTACCCGATGCCTGAGAATAACGAAATCCAGACGATTTTAGCGACCGACTGCGGCAGCACGACGACGAAGTGCATTTTGATTGAACTCGTCGGTGAGGAGTACCGGCTGACGACGCGGGGGGAAGCGCCGACGACGGTGGAAGCGCCGTTTGATGATGTCACGGTGGGCGTGTCCAATGCCGCGAGGGAAATTGAAGAATTGTCCGGGCGGACTATTCTGGATGAGCAGGGGAAGATTATCACACCGACGCTGCCGGATGGGCGAGGCGTGGATTTGTATTTAAGCACGTCTTCGGCGGGCGGGGGCTTGCAGATGACAGTTGCGGGCGTGGTCAAGTCCATGAGCGCGGAGTCGGCCCAGCGAGCGGCGCTGGGAGCGGGCGCGATTATCATGGACGTGATTGCCGTAGACGATGGGCGCAAAGAGTATCAGAAAGTGGAACGTATTCGGGCGCTGCGGCCCGACATGATCCTGATGTCCGGCGGCACGGACGGCGGGACGGTGACGCACCTGACCGAGATGGCCGAAATGCTGCGGTCTGCGGACCCGAAGCCGCGCCTCGGCATCGGCCTCAAGCTGCCGGTCATTTATGCGGGCAATGTGGAAGCGCACACGGCGGTAAAAGAAAT
>CAXTRL010000282.1:0-2491 GCA_964246575.1 uncultured Armatimonadales bacterium | reverse complement strand
AGAAATTGTCGGCACGACCGTAGACCTGCGGGAAGTGGCGAACTTGCGTCCCACACTTGACAGAGAAAACTTAGGGCCAGCCCGTGAGGCCATTCACGATTTGTTTTTGGAACATGTCATGCAGCAGGCTCCGGGCTACGCCAAGCTGATGACCTGGACTTCGTCCGGCATTATGTCCACCCCGAACGCCGTCGGCAAGATCATGGAAACCATTGCCGCCGAGCGGCGCATCAACGTGCTTGGGGTAGACATCGGCGGCGCAACGACCGACGTGTTTTCCGTGTTCAACAACAACTTTGTCCGCACCGTGTCCGCCAATCTTGGTATGTCTTACTCCATCTGCAACGTCCTGACCGAAGCGGGCCTGCCCCAAATCGCCCGCTGGATTCCCTTTGAGGCCGACGACGCTTATCTTCGCAACCAATTACGCAACAAAATGATCCGGCCGACAACGATCCCGCAGACCTTGAAAGACCTGCAAATCGAGCAGGCCGTCGCCCGTGAGGCGCTGCGGCTGGCGTTTGACCATCACAAGTCGCTGGCGCGGGGACTGAAAGGCGGCCACACCGAGTCCGGCATGGAGCTGGACAAAGCGACCGGCAAAACGCTGGTGGAAATGATGCAGCTTAACATGATTGTCGGCTCCGGCGGCGTCCTGTCCCACGCTCCCCACCGCGCCCAGTCTGCGCTGATGATGCTGGACGCCTACCTGCCCGAAGGCGTTACCATGCTGGCTGTGGACTCTATTTTTATGATGCCCCAGCTCGGCGTTCTGTCTACGATTCTGCCCGAAGCCGCCACCCAAGTCTTCGAGCGCGACTGCCTCATCAAATTGGGCGACTCCATTGCACCCATCGGCACCGCCAAAGACGGCGAGCCGTGCCTGACGGTCTCGTTCAAGAACTCCGGCAAAACCGAAGTCGTCCCCTTCGGCCAGCTCCGCGTCCTGCCGCTGGGTGACGGCGAGACCGACGAAGCGACGCTCACCCCCACTAAAGGCTTTGACGTCGGGGCAGGCCGGGGCAAATCCCGCACCGTGACAGTGGAAGGCGGCGTGGTCGGTTTAGTGATAGACACCCGTGGCCGCCCCATCGTCATCCCCACCGAGCAGCCCGCCCGCGTCGCCAAATTACAGGAATGGCTCCGCGCGTTCAGCCTGCCGATTGTGGAAGAGTAGCGGAATGCGTTTTGCGAAAGGCACACGGACGTGGCATTTGAGATTATCGGACGGGTTACCGACGTTGAGCGGATAGCCGTCAGTGGCAGTATTCGAGACATTGGAAAATTGCGCCAGCAGTTCGGACCGGGCCGCTGGCGGAAGCTAAAAGGCCGTGCCACTGTCAAAATGGCGGATGGAACAATCCGCGCTGCCGAAGTGCATTGGTACGAAGCAGACGGCGTTGACCGTCGCCGCATGAAAATCAAGCGATTTTTGGACTGAAACGAGGAGAAACGATGAGTCAAGCAGCCGCCGAACCTCAAATCCATTTTGTTCTTTGTATCCGCAAAGGAGAAGACGATAATTTGGAACTGCGTAAAGCCTACGCCGTTCTGCCGCCTGCCGCCAACGAAACCGGCTATCTGCGCGTCATTGACGAGTCCGGCGAAGATTATCTGTACCCCGCCGACTACTTTGTGCCGCTGGAATTACCGCTAAATGTAAAACAGCGCGAAGAGTAGATTAAGCAATTGTCCATCGAACGAAAGTCTCCAACAACATTACGTCAGCCACGTCGTGCCCAAACGGCTCGTATGCTTCAGCAGACTCGCCGTCTAGCGCTTTTTGTCGCAGATCTAAATCGGCATCCAGGTCAGTCTACAGTAGATCGTATGAACTCGATTCTGGCATTAGAGAAGCCGCCGGAGACTGTGAATACAGATCATGAAGTATTAACTAAATTATTAATGGGTGTCACCATTGGATTTTCATCGCTAGTTCTAGTTTTTCTTGAGGAGCGCTTCAAGAAAAATAAAACCCTGAAAAAGCGATTTGCTACTGCGTTAGGTAAAGAACTCAAAGTAAGAATGCAGCAGAGTCGGCCTGCACTGCGCTTAACAAAACTTAAACGCCACCGATTTACTCATGGTTTCCACAGATTCACAACAGGTCCCAGAGCAGAGTCCGAAAATGGAGCGATCTTACGTCATATGCGTAATTGCTTTGCTCATGGGAATTGGCAGGTCAGCGACTCTGATGCTAATACCGGCCAACTTGGCATTAAGTTGATAGATTATGATCCTGCTCAGCCCGGCAATGACAAATGTACATTTCAGGCTGAAGTTGATCTCATGTTTCTGCTAGAAATAACAGAGAGATTACTGCTGATAGCATTCAAATATTTGGCGAGATAAAGTCAATGATAAAGTATTTGCAAGACCTTTAGAAACTTGGCGGCATGACTCCATTTTTAACGGCGGTTTGGTCGGATTTGATTTTGGGTAATGGTCTAATTTAGTTTGTTTGTTGTATACTGTCGGCATGGTGACGCAA
>CAXTRL010000281.1:0-5159 GCA_964246575.1 uncultured Armatimonadales bacterium | reverse complement strand
CCACAAACTCGATTTTCGTGTACGGCTGCATAAACAAGTGGTTGATCAAATCCTGGCTGTAAAACTTGTAGCCGGCCCGAATGCGGTGCTTGTAGTCCGTCTGCGCGGCTTGAATGCCGAACACGATTTTAATGGTCTGCCGGGCGGTTTCCTCTACCGCTGTGAGCATATACAGCGTCCATTCCTCCCAGCCGTTTTGGTCCCTGACACCTTGCAAAAGGCGATAATACTCCGGCTTGGTGCGGACAAGAAAGCGGCTGAGGTACAAAATGGGAACATCCAAAAGCCCCTGCTGCACAAGGAACAGCACATTGAGGATACGCCCGGTTCGCCCATTGCCATCGTAAAACGGATGAATGCTTTCAAACTGGTGATGGATGAGCGCCATCTTGATCAAAGGGTCGGCGTCAAAAACATCCGGGTCGTTGATAAAGCGCTCTAGGTCGGACATGAGGTCCAAAATGACCGCCGGGTCCTGGGGCGGCATGTAAATTGTCTCGCCCCGTGTGTTCTTCAAGGCAGTTCCCGGCAGCTTCCGATAACCGGCGGTGCCCTGCTTCAGCACGAATTGAATCCGCTGAATGTGTTGGCCGGTAAGCAGTCCTTGAGTTTGAACAAGATCAAACCCAACATTCAGCGCTTGAACATAACGCCGGACCTCTTTGGCAGCGGCGTTGCCTTCAATTTCTGGAAACAAGCCTACTCGAAACAACTCATCTTGGGTCGTGACAATGCTTTCAATCTCCGAGCTATCTTTGGCTTCCTGAAGAGCTAAAGTGTTGATCAGAATGCTCTGGTTAGGAATGGAAGCCGAGACGCCCTTAAGTTCCGCCAGCAGCCGTCCGGCAGACGCCGTCTTTCTGAGTATTGCTGTTGTCTCAAAGCGCGTCGGGCTAAGACACGTCAACGGTTCAAGTTCGATCATGCCTTTGCCCTCATGTATAGAAAAGTACACCTTTCTATACATATTGTACCTGACGTGTATAGAAAATCGCGTTTTCTATACATGAGAAATGAAGATGCCAGGCAAGAGCAAAAAAAGAGGGCAGGCACAGGGGCCTGCCCCTACGGGAACAGATGAACAGCAAATTACTCGTTCAGGGAGGCCATGTCGATAACGAAGCGGTACTTGACGTCGTTCTTGATCATGCGCTCGTAAGCCTCGTTGATTTTGGAGATCGGCGTCATTTCAATGTCGCTGACAATGCCATGTTCGGCGCAGAAGTCCAGCATTTCCTGAGTTTCGGCCAGGCCGCCGATGTTGGAGCCAGACAGCGAGCGGCGCTTGCCGGCCAGCGGAAAGGCGGATACTTCGGCGGGGACTTCCGGCAGGCCGACCAGGACCATGCTGCCGTCGCGCTTGAGTAAATTCAGGTACATGTTCAGGTCGTGCGGAGCGGAAACCGTGTCCAAAATAAAGTCGAACGTCCCGGCCAGCGCTTTAAGATTGTCCGGGTCGCGGGTCAGAACAACGTCGTCAGCCCCGAGACGCCGAGCGTCTTCTTCCTTGCCGGGCGAGGTCGTAAACTGCGTCACATGAGCGCCAAACGCATGGGCGAACTTTAATCCCATGTGGCCGAGACCCCCAAGCCCAACGACGCCGACATTCTGGCCCGGCTGGACGTTCCAGTGGCGCAAAGGCGAGTAGGTGGTGATGCCCGCGCAGAGCAGCGGCGCGGTCGCGGCGAGGTCGAGCTTGGGCGAGATCTTCAGCGTGAACGCTTCGTCGGCGACAATTTTGTCCGAGTAGCCGCCGTAAGCCGGGGTGCCGTCGGGGAACTTGGAATTGTAGGTAAACACGGTCTTGCCCCGGTCGCAGTATTGCTCTAGGCTAATTTTACAGCTTTCACATTCCTGGCAGGAGTCCACCATGACTCCGACCCCGGCCAGATCGCCGACGGCGAACTTCGTCACGTCGCTGCCGATGGCTGTGACGCGCCCGACAATCTCATGCCCCGGCACCATCGGGTAGGTGGCGTTGCCCCATTCGTTGCGGGCTTGATGGATGTCCGAGTGGCAGACGCCGCAAAACAAAATCTCAACCTGCACGTCCGTTGGGCCGGGCGTTCGCCGCTCAAACTCCCACGGCGCGATGGGCGAAGTGGCGGACTGGGCTGCATAGCCCTTTGTAGTGGTCATAGAATGCTCCTTGAAAATCAGTCTTCTTTTGTTTCCCTGAATGTGAGAGAAGTAACCCCGGCACGGCAGAAACCGCAGGCTGGGTATGATGGAGGGCGAGAATGCCGGGGTTGTAGAAAACCCCGGCAGGAGATGTCCTTCGGACAAGGACAACCGCAAACGAAGTGTAATTCTTCATCCGAAGGATGCTTCTTTGCCGGGGTTTTCTACAACCCCGGCAAACCTTCTATACAGTTTCTTAGGAGAGCGCAATGAGCAAGTGGGGGAACGCCGACAACTGGGCGAAGCTGTGCAGCGGCGAGGCTTGCGTGATCTGCCGGCGCGGGGAGCCGCTGGACGTAGCGGCGATGCTGGAAAGTTCCTGGCTGACGGCCCAGGAAGACGCGCCGCTGCGCGGCTACTGCTGCCTTGTTTTCCGCCGCCATGCCGTCGAGCTGCACGATTTGTCGGCGGACGAAGCAGGCACGTTCATGCGCGACATCCGGCAGGTCTCGCAGGCCGTCCAAGCCGTGACTGGGGCGATTAAGATGAACTACGAAATCCACGGCAACAGCCTGCCGCACCTGCATATGCACTTCTATCCGCGCTCTGTGGGTGATGCGTTTGAGAACGGCCCGATGGACTGGAAGCTGGTCACCGGGCCGGTCTACGCTCCCGGCGAGTTCGCGGCTTACGTCGCCAAGCTTCAAGCGGCGCTTGTTGGCTCCAAGTGATCAAAACTGCGGCAAACGATACAGGAAAATCTTTCGCGCACAGGGAATATCATACTTGAAAAACATTCTTGATAATAAGGACATTCTTGATTATGATGCTGCACACAATCCGCCGGGACAAGGCTCTCGCGGCTGCCGCTTTCAGCGGCCTGCTGCTTTCGCTGCCCTTTCTGTGTTTGGGACAGGACCGGGACGCCGACGCGACGCCGGGCGCGAACATCCTCCAGCCCCCCCGCTGGCCGGTGATGACCGGCACGGACCCGGAAGCCCGGCGGATCAATCCCAATCCGGTTCCCACGACTTTGGAAAAGCTGGGCCGTCTGCCGCGCCCCCAAGAGCTGGCAGGCGGCTCCTTGATGCGCTACCGGACAATTCGCCTCGGCCAAGCGGAAAAGACCCTGTGGAGCGTAGAAGCTTATGTTGTGGAAACACAGCACGACCGGGACGGTGATTACCACATCACACTGCGAAGCATGACGTCCGGGCAAAAAATGGCCTGCGAGCTGCCTGATCCCGCGCGGATGGCTTCACCGAGTCCGTTTGCCAAGCAGATGACCCATGCCCGCGCCGAGCTGGTCGCCTCTTTGCACCCAACCGATAAGCCGCAGACGTGCGTTGTTGCCGTCCGCATCACCGGCTTGGGGTACTACGGGCGCGTGAAGCCCGACGAAGGGCTAAAAAATGGGCTTCAGCTTCATCCGGTCGTCGGCATTGTGTTCTTGAAGTGAATCAAAGCCAGGAAACAAAAAAAGCCGCCTGCCTCACGGCAAACGGCTTTTTTTGCCCAATGTTCACTAATGCCAGTTTTCCTGGGCGTCCACGGTGGGGAACCACTGCGGGGCGCACAGCGGGCAGGTCATGGTATAGGAAGTGGACTGTGCTTTCCAGCTTGCCAGCGGATAGCCCGCCCACCAGCCCGGCAGCGCGTGCCATTTGACGTGTCCGTCCGCGTACAGATAGTTGCTGCCGCCGGTGTGCCGCGCCAGTCCGTCCAGCCTGTCATTCGGACGAATCAGCTCCTGGCCGCCGTGAGAAATGTATTCCACAATGTAAATTTTGTCTGCCGGGTCAACAACGCCGGGCAGCATCAAGCCGCCTTTGTTCAGCGCTCCGTTGATGTAGTAGAAAAAATAGTTGAGGCCGTAAGAAAAGGGAGCGCCGGTTGTGATGCCGGAAGGCAGCCCGGTGTTGTCATCCGGGCAAACAAAGATGCCGGTATTTTTCACATAAGGCTGAATGAAATCCGCCCAAATGGTGTCATTGTGGACGGCAAACTGCGTTGCGCCTGCGTTGTAGTCCGGCGGCGGAAAGCTTTCGTCTGCATCCTGGACATACTGCATGATCCCCAGCGCAATTTGCTTTTCGTTAGAAGCGCAGGCGGCGCGGCGAGCATTCTCACGGACTTTCTGAAAAACGGGAAACAGGATGGCAGCAAGAATCGCGATAATGGCGATGACGACGAGCAATTCAATCAACGTAAAACCGATGCGCTTCTTCATTTGGACCTTTCTGCGGCTGACGATCTTGGAGAGCTTCGTGGGATAACGATTTCAACGCCGCGCTGCGGCAACCACTACGGCTCAGGGTTATGACGGTTGATCGGGTAAAGCGTTTGTTCGAAGCGTTTCCATCCGACGTGTAAATCGGCAAACACATAGTTTGCGCCGCCGCCGTGACGGCTGGTGGCAATGGCCCCTGTTTTTGGGTCCATCTCATTGCCGGCAGGGTTTGCGGCGTCGTTGAACCAGGGATGATAGATGTCGTCGCAGAACGAGTCGGCGGCGTTGGAAGACGCCGAGGAACGCCGCTCGGCAAGATAAATCGTTTCCGCCGGTGCAGTGACTTGGGACTCTGTCAGGCCGAACACAAAGTAAGCGTTGGTCAGATAAGAGATCACCTGCGGGCCGCCAGTGTTGAACGGCGCATTGGGATTGGAAGTCGTCTGGTTGCAGTCCGGGTTGAACGGCGCGGGATCATCCGGGCAGGCCAGCAGCTTCTGCTGCGGCAGGTGCGTCTCGTAGTCGGCGACGCTGGTCGCCTGCGCTCCGGAGCCGGTGTAGGGCAGGATCATGGCGAAAACGGAGCCGGCGTCAGGGTTCTCGATGTTCCCGGTGCTGTCGTCAATCTGCGGCTGGGCGCTGCTTTGCTTGGACTGCGGGTAGCGGCCATCTTGGTCTTCATCGTACATCGCGGCGGCCAGGCCGATCTGCTTCATGTTGGAAAGACAGGCGGTGCGGCGAGCGTTTTCGCGCACTTTCTGGAAGACCGGGAACAGGATGGCGGCGAGAATCGCGATAATGGCGATGA
>CAXTRL010000280.1:4816-5174 GCA_964246575.1 uncultured Armatimonadales bacterium | reverse complement strand
CCGAAAGCCGCCGATGACCGCACGAATGAGCTGTACGGCTGGCGGCAGATGGCGGGGCGCGTGGCGCAGGAAAAAGCGGCGATGAGCGGCGACCCGTTTGTGTTCGGCATCAATTACCGGATGCCGTCGGAAGCGGCGTTTTATGGGCCGGGCAGGCCGCAGACCTATTCCCTGTTCCTAAACTATAAAGCCAGCGAATATATGTTCTGGGAAAACCAGGTCGACTTGAAGGGCCGAAACGCCGTTTTTCTTAATGACACGGACAACCAGGACCATTTTGACGACCTGCGGGCCGTCTTTACCCGTGTCGAGCCGCAGCAGCCGCTGCTGGTTTTCCGCAATCCGCCCTACACCCAGC
>CAXTRL010000280.1:3684-4806 GCA_964246575.1 uncultured Armatimonadales bacterium | reverse complement strand
CTGTCCAAATCGTCCGCTGCTACGGCTTTCGCGGCTACAACGTCAAGCGCTGGCAAGACGGCTGGTAGTTTCACCTGTACTTTGCCCGCGAGTACTTTGGTATGACAGTGTAGCTTCTTCTCACTTCATCATCGCGAGGTAAGTAGGCATCATTTTCCGCGTAGTAGATAATTGCCTGCAACTTTTGTTCCGTGCTTGGTGCAGAAATTCTATGACTTTCTTGATACACCTCAACGGCTTCTTTGGCGAGGTTGACTTCTAAAACATAACACATTTCTATGCCGTCAAAAACTTGGCGAATGCGTCCATCTTCCGGCGATACCCTGACCATTGCAAACGTGTCAGGTCCCCAGCCCTCATAGTATCCCACAGCATAAATGATTTGATCATCAGGGAAACTGTCAAGCTGTTCGGCGACCTCGTAGAGTGTCAAGATGCCTAATTCCTCTCGCTCCGATTCAAGTGAAGTTTTAGACTAGCCATGCCCTTAGCTTTTGGACCGCGAATACTGGACATAGCTGCCGGTGTCGCCGGCCAGAAAGACCGTGTCGTCGTCGGGACCGGCATTGAACCGCAGCATGTGGTTTTTGTCCATGTAAAGCATCACGCGGTTTTGGACCAAGCCCCACAAGAACGCCTGCTCCGGCTGCTGCTTGACTAGGCTGCCGCGCGAGCCGGTGCCGTCGCTGTTGAAAACATAAAAATCTCCCGACTTAGATTCCCAGCGGCCGGCCAGCAGCTTGGCGCGAGGATCATCTGCCGTGTTGCTTGTGTTGCCTCCCCCTTGCAGGTAAGTGGGGGCTGTGACAGGCGCGGCAGGCAAGGGCGCTGCCGGAGCGGAATGCACCGGAGGAAGCGGCACAGGCGTTGTGTCGGCATCGGAATTCAAGGAATTGGTATAAAAGACGCCGCCGAGAACCAGCACCAGCACAATCGGGAACGCAATGAAAAGCACTCGGGACAAATTGCCGAAAGGCGGTTCCGCCGGCATCGGCTCCGGCGGCGCTTCATAAGGCGGCGTGTAATCCTGCGGCGCAGGATAAGGCTGCGGAGCAGGATAAGTTTGGGCGTTCGGAGCGGAAGCCGCTTCGGGTGCCGGCGGCGGCACTTCCACCAGGGGGG
>CAXTRL010000280.1:0-3674 GCA_964246575.1 uncultured Armatimonadales bacterium | reverse complement strand
GCAAGCGGCAACGTGTCTTCAGTCACCGTTTCTTGTCCGCCTTTCTCGGGCAGGCCAGCCTCCGCCGAAGAAACAACAGCCGCCGCTGGAACAATCGCATCGCCCGGAACCGGGCCGTCAAACTGGGCGTGGCAGTGTGGACAGATGGTTTGTCCGGCCTCCTGCGGCGTTTGGCAGTTTGGACACTCGTAAATCATGCGTATTTCCTCCTGCACCATTTACGGCGCAGTTGTCTGGCTCCAGTAGGTTTCGTTGTCTTGAAGTGCGGCAGTTAGTGTCCCGGAGCAGGGCAGCCCGGCGTTGTTGTTGTCTAAATCCCAAATATCCACGCCCTGACAAGTCTGCGTCGGACGCAGGGAGCGCACATGGCCGTCGGCAAAAAGCCAGCAGCTGCGGGTCAGGTGGCCGGCGAACAGGTCGGTGTGAGAACCCATGACCGGAAAATCACACCCGCCGCAGTCCGGCGACAGGATCGGGGGATTAGGCCCGTTTCCTTTGGCATTATTGAGATTAAAGCCGGCGCCATCGGTTTCCCCGACTAAAAAGATACTCGCTGGGTTTTGGATGTCCCCCAGCAGTGCCGAGCTGTTCTTGGTTCGCAGAATTGTTTGGTTGCAGCCGTAGGAAATCGCCATTTCGTTGTCCACACTCAGCATCTCGTTGTAGGGGTTCGAGGGACAAGCAAAGGCTGGGATACTTTTGATATACGGGAAAATCAACTGCCGCCAGGTGATAATGCCGCTAGGTACAGAATACGCGCCGGGCGGCAGCGCTTCGTCGTTGTCGCCGGTGTACTGGGTCAGCGCCAAGCCAATCTGCTTCAAGTTCGACAGGCAGGCTGTGCGCCGGGCATTCTCCCGCACTTTTTGGAACACCGGAAACAGCAGGGCCGCAAGTAAGGCAATAACGGCAATCACGACAAGCAGTTCAATCAAAGTGAACCCACATAAAGTGAACCCAGAAGCCGGCAGGGCAGGGGAAGACAATGCACCGCTTCTTTGATTGTGGCGATTGGACATAGCTGAGGGCCTCCTGTATGCTTCCGCGCTTCCCTGCTAGGCAGCGCTTTTGCATTATTCCATATTGCCCTTGCTGTTTCCTGCACCCATTTCATTCACCTATTTCATTTTGCTCCGTATCTTGGGCCGATAAAAACAGCCACCGCGTTGTCGCCGAAATTTCTTTCGCCCGCTCGGCCTGAGTGTGGCCGGCGATCCAAAGAATGCCCCGGCTGTCGGCGATAATTGGAACGCGGTCCCGGTCTATACGCGGCACTTTGGCATCAGTCAAGATGTCCGATACTTTCTTGTGCCGCCCGCCCATTCCAAGCGGGTCAATCCGGTCGCCTGCCCGCCGGTTCCGCACGGCAAGCGAGCTTAAGTCTACCGCATCAGCATCCAATCGCACTGCGCCGGGATGGTCTTCCCATGCCGCCCGCACCGTCCACCCAAGCGCCTCCACGACGACTTTCCCCGGCACCGGCAAGGCTGCTGCCGAAACAAGCGCCGCCGGAGCCGCCCCTTCCGCCGCGCTTAGCGTCACCCCTTGCTCCGTCACCCGCACCCGGCAAAGCGGGGCAGGAAGCGTCAGCGTGAAGCCAGTGCCGTCTAAAACCGCCCGGCAAATAGTTTCCAAATGCTCGTGGGTCACACCTTCAACCGTGCCGCGCACTTTTTCTATTGCCTGCCGCAGCACATAACGCATCAGCGCCGGATGCAGCTTTCCCAGCGCCGCCCGGTCCAGTTCCAAACGTCCAGCGTCTTCTGCCCGCGTGATATCCGCCAGCGCTGCCGCCGCTTGTTCTGCTAAATAGTCGCTGTCCCGCGCCGCAATCGCCGACAGCCGCAGCAGAGCCGCGTCCACCCCGGCGCTGTAATGCGCCCGCAGCTCCGGCAGCAGCTCCAAGCGAATTCGGTTGCGCGTGTAATGCTGTGCCGATAAATTAGATGGGTCCTGCCGGGGCGACAAGCCCTGCGCCGCGTTATACGCCTCCACTTCCGCCCGCGTCACATCCAGCAGGGGCCGAACAATTTGCCCGCGCTGCTCCGGCATCCCGCGCAGACCATCCAGCCCAGTCCCGCGCAGAACATTCGCCAGCACCGTTTCCACTTGATCATCCTGCGTGTGTCCCGTCGCAATTTTGTTCGCGCCGATTGCCGCCGCCGTCTGCGCCAGAAACTCATACCGCGCTTCCCGCGCCGCTTCCTGCACGCTCTTCCCTGGCTTCGTCAATGCCCCGGCGTCTGCTCGCCCCACATGGCAGGCAATTCCGCGCTCCCGGCACCACCCCGCCACCCACTCCGCTTCCGCCGCCGACTCCCCGCCCCGCAGCCCATGATCCAGATGCGCCGCCGCCATGCTCCCCAGCCCCCGTGCTTCCCGCTCCGTCCACAGCACATGCAGCAAGCACAGCGAGTCTGGCCCGCCGGACACCGCCGCGAGTACGCGGTCGCCAGAAGCAAAAAGTGACCAGCGAAGTTTAGTTGGAAGCGCTGCCTGGTTGTTCGCCATTATGCTGCCGCTGATTTAGAAGACAAGGATCGGGCCTTCCGGCGCTCGAAACATAATGCTGTCATGTTCGCTGTCGTAGATAGCGTAGCGCAGCCAGTTATAGCCATCGCAGCTGTACCCAATAGACCCAACACAGATAACGTAGCGGTCATCTGCCGCGAGCCGAAACTCTTCATCATAAAGAATGGGATAAGTGGCCGCTGATACTTTCTCCGTACATTTCTGCCCAAAAATCAGTGGATATGAATGTCGCCGACAAAGATGCGAGTGTAGGCGACCTCTTCAAAGACATTCCACGCTTCCACACCGTCCATAATTTTGGCTTTTCTGCCGCGCGGCAATGTATGCGTGTAGATGACTTGGCCTTCAACAATAGCTTCAGGCAGTTGCCGCAGATAATCTTCTATGTCAGGCGGCAGACTCGCGTTCGGGTACTCATCATGGTTGCCTTGTACCGAAAAAAGAGATTGTTCTTGAAAAAGCCGTACCACTTCCACGCTTTGCGGGCCGCCGTCTACCAGATCCCCTAAGCAAAGAATACGGTCACATTTCTGGTCTGCGATGTCAGCCAGAACCGCCCGCAGTCCGGCGTAGTTACCGTGAATGTCAGAAATCAGTGCCGTTCGCATTTATGCTTCTGGGTCACAGGGCTATGCTTCTGGGTCACAGGGCCGCTAACCGCTCGTCCAGCAGGCGGTTGACGATGTCGGGCTTGGCTTGGCCTTTCATCGCTTTCATCACCTGGCCGGTCAGGAAGCCTTTGCTTTTGTCGTTGCCGGCTTTGATTTTGGCGACCACGTCTGGGTTTGCGGCGACTACGCGGTCAACTTCGGCGGTGATGGCGCTGTCATCGGAGACGGCGGCGAGGCCGCGGGCGTCTACGATAGACTGCGGGGCCGCGCCGGTGTCAAACATCTCGGCAAGGACAGTTTTGGCGCTGGCGTTGGTAATCTTGCCGCTGTCCCGCAGCGTAATTAGGTCACGCAGGGAAGCGGGAGTCACTTTAGTTTCCGTGATGTCCTGGCCCGAAGCGTTCAGCAGCTTCGCCAGGTCGCCGGTGACATAATTGGCGATGGCTTTGGCGTCGGCCCCGGCGGCGGCTTCCTCGAAGTAGGCGGCCAGCGGGCGGGACGCAGTCAGAATGGTGGCGTCGTAAGGGCGCA
>CAXTRL010000279.1:0-5187 GCA_964246575.1 uncultured Armatimonadales bacterium | reverse complement strand
GGCCGGGGCGGGGCCGGATTGGGCGGCTTGAAGGGCGGCGGCGAACTTGAACGAGTGGGCGGGGACGACGCGGTCGTCGTGGTCGCCAGTGGTGACAAGCGTGGCGGGGTAGGAGGTGCCGGGTTTGAGGTTATGCAGAGGCGAGTAAGCAAGGAGGTACGGGAAGTCGTCGGCGTTGCCCGACGAGCCGTAGTCGGAAGTCCAGGCCCAGCCGATGGTGAACTTCTGGAACCGCAGCATGTCCAACACGCCGACGGCGGGGAGGCACGCGCCGAACAAGTCCGGGCGCTGGGTCAGGCACGCGCCGACCAAGAGGCCGCCGTTGGAAGCGCCGCCGATGGCAAGCTTGGGCGTGGACGTGTACTGGTGGGCCACGAGCCACTCGGCGGCGGCGATGAAGTCGTCAAAGACGTTCTGCTTTTTTTCTTTGATGCCGGCCTCGTGCCAAGCCGCGCCGTATTCGCCGCCGCCGCGCAGGTTCGGCACAGCCAGAATGCCGCCCATCTCCATCCAGACGATTTGGGCCGGGCTAAACGAAGGCGTCAGCGAAATATCAAAGCCGCCGTAGCCGTAGAGGTACGTCGGGTTGCCGCCATCTAAAGCCAGTCCCTTGCGGTGCGTGAGGAACATCGGGATCTGGGTGCCGTCTTTGGAAGCATAGAAGACTTGGGAAGTCTCGTAGTCACTGGGATTGAACGCGACTTGGGGCTGACGGTACAGGGTGCTGGTGCCTGTGGAAACATCGTAGCGGTAGATGCTGGTCGGGGTCGTGAAACTCGTAAAGCTGTAAAACGTCTCGGTCTGCGCCCGCTTGCCGCCGAAGCCGCCCGCCGAGCCGATGCCGGGCAGGTCCACAGTGCGCTCAAAGGTGCCGTCGAGGGCGAAGACCTTGACCTGCGTGGAAGCGTCTTTGAGGTACTCGGCGATCAGCTTGCCGCCGACGAGGCTCACGCCTTCCAGCAGGTCGGCGGCTTCCGGGATGATCTCGCGCCAGTTTTCGGGGTCGGGGTTCTGCGTGTCAATCTGGATCACCCGGCTTTTGGGTGCATTGTTATTCGTTTGCAGCCAAAAGACCGGGCCGTCGTTGCCGAGAAATCGGTAACGGGCTTCTAAATCAGAGATGAGTTCGACCACTTCGGCGTCTGGCTCCGTAAGCGATTTGTAAAAAAGGCGGTTCTTTGGCTCGGTGCCTTGCCGCACGGAGATGATCAAGTATGCGCCGTCTTCCGAAACATTGCCGTTGAAGCCCCATTCTTTCTCGTCGGGCCGCTCATAGATCAAAACGTCTTCGGACTGCTCGGTGCCGAGGGTGTGAAAGAACAGCTTTTGGAAGTAATTGGCCTGCTGCAATTCCTCGCCTTCCGGGGGCGCATCATAGCGGCTGTAGTAGAACCCGGACGCATCTTTGGCCCAGGACACGCCGGAAAACTTGATCCACTGGACATGGTCGGGCAAATCTTCGCCGGTGTCTATGCTTCGCACAGACCACTCGGTCCAGTCCGAGCCTGCCGCCGACAGGCCGTAGGCCATGTACTTGCCGTCGTCGCTGACTGCCGTGCCGGCCAGCGCGACCGTGCCGTCGGCGGACAGCGTGTTCGGGTCCAGCAGCACGCGCGGCGCGGCGTCTAAACCTTCGGTGACATACAAAATGCTTTGAGGTTGCAGCCCGTCGTTTTTGCCGTAAAAGTAGCGCCCGCCCTGCAAATACGGCGCCCCGTACCGCTCATAGTTCCACAGCGTCGTCAATCGCTCTTCAATCTGCTTGCGGGCCGGGATTTTCTCCAAGAAGCCGAACGACAGTGCATTCTCCGCCTCAATCCAGGTGCGGGACTCGGCAGAGTCCGGGTCTTCCAGCCACCGGTACGGGTCGGCAACTTCCGTGCCGTGGTAAGTATCGGTCTGGTCATCTTTGCGGGCTTCGGGATAAGTAAATGGGGTATTCATACAGCCCATTTCGGCAGAGAACAAGCGTTTTCCTGCCACGCTTTGTAATTGACAAGCAGAATGCGGTACAATCATGTCGTTACATTTTTGGGGTTATGTTGAAGATCACATGGGACGAAAACAAGAACGCTCTCAACAAGAGTAAACACGACATCAGCTTTGAGACGGCGAAACTTGTTTTTGACGACCCGCTTCACATCTCACGCCAAGATCGTACAGTAGATGGTGAAGAACGATGGCAGGCAATCGGCTCTATTGGAGCCGCGACGCTGCTACTGGTCGCACATACATGGAGTGATCATTCAGGCGAGGAACATGTGCGTATCATTTCGGCGAGATACGCACTCAAAACTGAAAGAGAAGAATATGAAAACAATTTCGGAAGCGGTTCGCGCAGAAATCGCCGCGCTGGCAGGCAAGTCCGACGAAGACATTGATTTGTCTGACATCCCCGCCACGACACATGAAGATTGGATAGGCGCGGTGCGCGGGAGATTTTACCGGCCTGTCAAGAAGCAGCTCACGGTTCGCATTGATGCGGATGTGCTGGCTTGGCTCAAGCACGAAGGGGAAAAAGGCTACCAAAAGCGCCTGAACGCGATTTTGCGTGAGGCCATGCTGAAAACGATAGGTTCCAATGCTTAACGCTTTCCCGTCAAGGCGGATTGTTTCCCTATCCGCCTTGACGGGTAAATGAGGCCATCATGCCGCTTCCAGCCGTTTGCTTGTTTGACCTCAACGGAACCCTGCTTGACCTCAGCGTTTTAGACCCGCACTTTGCCCGCGCGTTCGGCGACCCTAGCGTCCGCCCCTTGTGGTTCCGGCAGACGCTGGAGCTGGCCTTGACCCAGACCGCCCTCGGCACCTACCACAGCTTTGACCGGCTGGCCGACGCCGCTTTAGATATGATCGCCGTCCGGCGCGGGGTTTCCCTGTCCGCCGCCGATAAGAAGCCCATTTTAACCGGCATGAGCGCCCTGCCTGCTTACCCCGATGTGCCCGAAGCGCTGGCCCTGCTCCGAAATGCCGGCTGCCGCCTCGCCGCGCTGACCAACTCCGCCCAGCCCATCGCCGACGCCCAAGTCACCCACGCCCAGTTAATGCCTTATTTTGAGACTGTTTTCTCTGCCGACACCGTCCGGCAGCTCAAGCCCGGCCCGCGCCCCTACCTCTATGCCGCCGAAGCCCTTGCCGTCCCGCCCACAGACATCTGCCTGTTCGCCGCCCATTCCTGGGACATCGCCGGAGCGCTTTCCGCCGGCCTCCACGCCGCCTTCGTTCAGCGCCCCGACCAAGCCCTCAGCCCCCTCGGCCCCCAGCCGGACGTTGTGGGAACGGACCTACTCGACGCCGCGCGGCAAATTGCAGCAAAGTAAGATTGCAGCAAAGATACAGAACACGGGGCTGAACCCCTGTGCTTCACAAGAGCAACTCCCCGCCTGCGCGGGCAGAAAAACAAACTCGGCACTCCTCGCCCGCGAAAGTGGGGGCTTGCACTGCTAAAGCCCTGCCGTTCAAGGCAGGCTACTTCGGGAGCAAGTGCTCGGTTTAGGTCTCCTGCAATCTGATTTCGTCCTCGCCACTACGAGCCTCGGTCACTTCGCGCAGTTCGTCCCCGCCGCCCTTTGGATAGACATTGCCCCATGACGTTAAGCGTTGTTTACTTGACCCGGCAGCAGATCACAAAAACACCAATATATAGGTTGAGCAAGCCTGAGATAATACCGGCTGCCACTGCCCATCGCCTGCCGTGCAACCCGCCGCGAACAGCATCAGCGGCGGACAACGGTAGGCCTAACAGTAAAGCGATGCAGGGTATGGCTGCTTCGGGCCATCGCAAAGGCCCCCAATAGATGCGGGGATCAATCTGGCTGTGCAGAATTAAGCACAGACAGGCGATGAGCAAGCCGCCCAAAGGCCAGATCCGATGCGCTTGCCCGGTTGAGAACAAAGGTGCCTGTATGTTGGGAGGCGGGGGCCATACCGTTGGGTCTGGGGGCATACTGCTTGTCAAAGAAGTTTTAGATCTAGGTGTCTTTGTCTTCATCACTGCTCATCCACTTTTATCGTTAGCAGGCCTGCAAGTTTAGGTTGCTGCCTGCACCCCCTTTCCACGCTTGCCCTGGCAAATCCTTTGTTTTCGCTCTGTTCGCATCAGGTATACTTGCGGCATGGAACAAATTGTGGTGATTACGGCGGTGGGGCGGGATGGGCCGGGGATCATTGCGGCGCTGGCAGGGGCGGTGTTTGATCTCGGCGGCAACCTGGACGACGCCTCAATGACGCGGCTGCATGGGGCGTTTGCGGCGATGGTGGCGGCGCGGCTGCCGGAAGGCACGTCGGAAGAAGACGCCAGGGCGGCGCTGAGGCCGCTGGCTGAGGAGCGGGAACTGACGGTGACGGTGCAGGCGGTGCCGGACGCGCATTCCGAGACGCCGCCGGACACGCTGCTGACGGTGTACGGGGCGGACCGACCGGGCATTGTTTACCGGGTGGCGGCGGCGCTGTCGGAGCTTGGGGTCAACATCACGGACATGGACACGCGGCTGACGGGAACCGCCGACGCCCCGGTGTATGTGATGCTGCTGGAAGCGGTCGTGGGCGCGGTGGACTTGGCGGCGATGACCACCCTGCTGGCGGCGACGCTCGGCGTAGAAATCTCGGCCCAGGCGCTGGACGCGGAGGCGCTGTAACCCATGCCCGTCCGCCCTGTCGTTTTGTTTCCCGACCCGCGCCTCAAAGCTGTTTGTGAACTTGTAGGAGAAGTGGATGACGCCGTTCGCGACGCCGTCCAAGACCTGCTGGAAACGATGGATGCCTGCCCGCCGCGCACGGTCGGGATCGCCGCGCCGCAGATTGGCGTGCTGTCCCGCGTGGCGATTGTGGACACGTCCCGCAACCCCAAGTACCCCGGCGGGCATGGCCTATTGGTGCTGGTCAATCCTCAAATTACCGCCACTGACGGCGAGCAGTTCTTTCGGGAAGGGTGCCTGAGCCTGCCGGACTACACGGCCAATGTCAAGCGTCATGCCCGCATTACCGTCGCCGCGCTGAGCTTGGACGGCGAGCCGCTGACTTTAGACGCCGAAGGGTTCGAGGCGGTGGTCTTGCAGCATGAGATTGATCATCTGGACGGGGTTTTGTTTCTGGACCGCGTCGCCAACGTCAAGACGGATTTGTTTCGGCGGAAGTAGAAACCCCTCCTGCCTTGCTTCGCAGGGTCCCTCCCCGAAACGGAGAGGG
>CAXTRL010000278.1:0-5193 GCA_964246575.1 uncultured Armatimonadales bacterium | reverse complement strand
CTTGTACCAGTCGCTCCGGGCCACTGCTGGTGAGCGAACCGTTCTGATCGGTTGTAATACGGTCGGCCATCTTGGAGCCGGCTACTTTGAATCTCAGCGCACCGGCGACGACACCAGCGGGCGGGACTGGGGCCGGACACGCAAAATGGGCGTCAACACGCTGGCGTTTCGGATGCCCCAGCAGGGCACGTTTTTCGCCGTGGACGCCGACTGCGTGGGCCTGACAAACGACATTTCGTGGGCGCTGAACGCCCAGTGGCTGGACTTGCTGGCCCGCAGCGGCACACCGCTTTTCGTGTCCGCCGCCCCGGACGCCGTAGGGCCGGCCCAGCTTGCGGCGCTGAAACAGGCGTTCGCGGCGGCTGCCCTTCCCCAGCCTCCCGGCGAGCCACTAGACTGGAAGGACATCACTTGCCCCGACTTCTGGCGTCTCGGCGGCGTTGAAACCCGCTATGACTGGTACAGCGAGTAGAGTGCTTATGGGTGCCAAAGCGAGATAATCAAACCGCCTATTACAATAAATGCACCGCCGACTAAAATAGGCAGGCTGGGCTTCTGACCAAAGACCAGCCACGAAATCGCCTGAGCGACAACGAAAAAGAAAACAACGTAAATCCCCAGCAGCTTGCCGAAGTCCCAGCGCGGCGCATTGACCGCATAGCCATAGGCAAACAATACGACCGCACCTGCCGCAAACAGCGCTATTCGGCGGGCTGCCGTCGCCGCTTCCAGGCCCGTCCGCACCAGCGCGTCCCCACCCGCTTCCAGCAGCGCCGCGAGAAACAAAACCAAGAAAGCAATCCCAGAACTCATGCCGCCCTCCTTGAGTATTCGCCCCATGACTGCCGCCGATTCCCTTGCCGTTTCACTTCTCAGCGCACAGTTAAGTGAACAAGTTCCGGCGGCGCAAATCGCCGAACGCCTGGCTGCTCATGTCAGCCATGACCACGGCTGCTATGTCGCAGAGCAAAACGGCGTTGTTCTCGGCTGGGTGGATGTTTTTCGCGTCCATATGCTGATTTCCCCGCGCTTCTTTGCCGAAATTGGCGGCCTCGTCGTAGACGGGAACGCGCGGCGGCAGGGCGTAGGCCGCGCTCTGATGTTCCAGGCCGAAGCCTGGGCGCGGGAACACGGCTACGGGGAAGTGCGCCTGCGCTCCGGCCTGCACCGCACCGACGCGCACGAGTTCTACCAAAGCATCGGCTACACACTCACGAAAACCAGCCACATGTTCCGCAAGGGCCTTCAGGATTAGACGCCGTTTGCGTGGCGGCGATAAGCCGCCAGACGTGTTTCCAAGCTGCTCGAATGAACTTCCAGCAGATGCCCGTCGGGATCATGGAAATACAGCGAGCGTCCTTCGCCTGCTTCTCGGGAGCGGCCTGGCCTGATTGCGGCCCCTAAACTTCGCAGATGAGCCTCCATTTGATCAATCTCCGCTTCTTACACCGTGAAGGCGATATGGGTGTAGGAGACATCTTCTTGGTACGGCAAGTCCTCCTGCACATTCAGCGCAAGCCAGAGACCGGCCAAATCAAAGTAGGCGGTTCGTTCGCCTTGAAACAGCAGCTCAGCCCCAAGCGCCTGCCGGTAAAATCTAATGGAAGCGCCCAAGTCCGACACTGCGAACGTGATGTGGTTAATGCCTTTGATTACGGAAGCCATCGCAGTCACAGCCCCAAATCGCTGAGGCTGGGATGATCATCCGGGCGGCGGCCCAGCGGCCAGTGGAACTTGCGCTCGGTTTCGGCAATCGGCAGGTCGTTGATAGAAGCGTGGCGAAACTGCATCAGGCCGCTTAGGGCAAACTCCCAGTTCTCGTTGCCGTAGGAGCGGTACCACTGGCCGGCGGCGTCGTGCCACTCGTAGGCAAAGCGGACGGCGATGCGATTGCCGCCTAACGCCCACAATTCTTTGATCAGCCGGTAATCCAATTCCCGCGCCCATTTGCAGGCCAGAAACTCGACAATCTGCGCCCGCCCCGCCGGAAACTCCGCCAGGTTGCGCCACCGGCTGTCCTCGGCCTGGCGCACTTTTTGGATGGCGGTTTCTTCCGTAAACGGTGGAACCGGCGGGCGGGTTTCAGCAGGGGTGTTCATCATTTATTTCCAGTATTTCCAA
The DNA here is from genome assembly GCA_964246575.1 of uncultured Armatimonadales bacterium. Classification (GTDB taxonomy): domain Bacteria; phylum Armatimonadota; class Armatimonadia; order Armatimonadales; family Capsulimonadaceae; genus JANXMY01. The sequence goes on along the minus strand of CAXTRL010000278.1, from coordinate 3,072 downwards.
TCGAAAGGCAAAAGCAATGCGAGTTTTTATGGTTCCTCACAATCCCGAATGGCGGCAGGAGTTCGAGCGCGAAGCGGAACAAATGACAAAAGCGCTTGGCGGCAACGTCGTTACGGTGCATCACATCGGCAGCACGGCCATTCCAGGAATCTACGCTAAACCTATCCTAGATATACTGCTTGTCGTTCGCAGTCATGCCGAACTAGACGCCAAGCAAGCCGCACTGGAAGCGATTGGCTACGAAGCGCGGGGCGAAGCCGGCATTCCCGGACGCCGCTTCTTCCGCCAGGACAATGCCCTCGGCGATAGAACCCACCAAATCCATGCGTTTGAGGACGGCTCACCACAAATCATGCGTCACCTTGCGTTCCGGGACTACCTAATCGCCCACCCCGAAGCGGCTCGGCAGTACAGCGATCTCAAGCGCATCCTGGCAGCACAGCACCCCAGCGACATTGAAGCGTACATGGACGGCAAAGAGGCGTTCATTCAGGAGATAGACCAGCGGGCGGCGCGTCTGTCTGCTGACTAAGCCATTCCTCGCGCAGCAAGGCGTATAGAAACTCGTCCTGCCACTCGCCTCGGAGCAGGCGGCTTTGCCGGAAGTGTCCTTCGCGCCGCATTCCAAGACGCTCCATCAGTCGCCACGACGCCGTATTGCGGGCGTCGCACCCGGACGTCAGCCGGTGCAGATGACGCTCGGAGAACGCATAGCGCACCAGCGTTTGGGCCGCTTCAACGGCATACCCCTGTCTGTGATAATCCGGGTGCAGCATCCAGCCGATATTGCCCTCGCTTTTCGGCTCTTTTTCCACAAAAACGCCGACTTCGCCGATAACTTTGCCGTCGCCGGGATGGTACACGGCAAACGCCAGCCAGCCCGCGCCGGCCCAGGTCTCCGGGTCTGCCTGCTTGGCTAGAAACTGCGCCGCCTGCTCTTTGGTCTTAGGCTCCATCGCTTCGAACTTCTGCATGTCCGGGTGGGTTTGGTAAGCCAGCAGGTCCGGCAAATCCGTTTCAGAAAAATGCCGAATGATCAATCGCCCGGTATGAACAGGTTCCAAATTGTTTCCTTTCAGTCCGTTATCTTGCGGGAGCAGCAGGCCCGTAAAGACCTGCTGATGGAGTGCGAGCGACACCGCAAAGTTAGACACAAATCAGCGCAGAAGTTTCTGCATGAACACACGCCGATAACCATTTTCTACGCGCCGTTCCACTTCACGAAATCCCAAATTTCCATAAAACGCAAGGTTTTCCCACATCGCCTCGTTCGTGTAAAGACAAAGCCTTTTAGAATGCCGCGCTGACGCTTCTTGTTCTGCAAACGTCATCAGCATATGCCCTAAGCCTTGTCCCTGGTACAAGGGATGAACGGCGACGTTCTCGATAAGCAAAGCATCTTCTTCGGTTTGGGACACGAGAACACCAAGAATTTTCACGAGATCGCAGGCGATATGAACTTTAGCTTGTGCGATAAGAGCCGCGTAATCATCAAGCATGGGCGCCGGAAGCCTGCCGATACGCTTGATGTAAGGTTCATAGGCTGCTGTCACGCAGGCGTAAACACCCTCATAATCATCTGTGCGTGCTAAACGTATGGACGCACTGCTGCGTGTGGTCATTAAGGCTCAACGCTTTCTGGCAACCCTGTCCTGCCCACAGGTGCACCATTCGCGCACGGGCAGCAGGAACAAATGGGAATGGTTGGCAGGCAAAGGGCGCGACTATGCTGAGGAAACAGGAGGTTGGAACCGGTCCGAAGTCATACGCCCTTTGCCGAGGCATGACACTTAGGCAGGCCAAGCCTCAGTCAGTGTAACTTAGCGGGTGTTACCACATTTCCCCGGTTTGCCTCCCGTCAATGTCCGTGAGGCCATATTCATAAACAAGGTCTTGCAACTTAATCAATGTTCCTGTTTTCTGAAGGACATCGGGGTCTGATGCAAGGGCAACAACGCCGCGGCCTATCAGACGCGGAGTATGACACTTAGCAACAGAGGGATCTTGCTCTACGGCTGCCTGCAAGGCTTCTTCCGTCATAACATTGAAGCAGCGAAAGAACGCCCCCGGAAGAAGAGACATGATAGCAACGCCGCTTGGGCGAAGCTCGTCCGCGACATTAAGCGCGATGCGGTTGATCAGAGCCTTTTCCATCGCATAGAACGTGTCATGTTCCTGGTCACTGATACTAATGATCAGTCCATGCCTGGCTTCGGTCATTTTGCGGGCGGCGAAGTAAGTAGCGATTATGTGTGAGTGACCCCCTTGTACGATCTGCTGAAGACCTATCTCTAGGCTGCTTTGTAGAAATGAGGTTTCGACACCGCCCCCGCCGGAAACATTGTTGACCAGCAGGTCGAGCCTCCCTTGCTCTTGAAGGACGCGGTCAAACAGCGCCTCGACTTCGCCGGGTATTGTGTGGTCAACTTGAACCCAAATCCCTTTGCCGCCGGAAGCGTCAACCATTTCGGCGGTTTCTTCAATGGTTTCCGGTTGATTCAGCGGAGAAGGATTTCCGCGAACACTGCGCCCTGTGCAGTAGACGGTAGCTCCAGCCATGCCAAGCTCTATCGCAATGCCGCGCCCCGCATTTCGAGTTGCCCCGGTGACAACCGCGACTTTCCCCGTCAGTTTCTGATCAATGCTCACTTGTTTTCTCCTTGTCAATAAAAATGCTTGGTTCCTTTTGCATTATAAACCGACAGCGCGACAGGGAAGCAAGGAAGCGGTTCTAATTATACTGGTAGTTTTTGAGAATTCTCATGTCGTGAGAATTTCCGAGCAGTCGGCGCGTTTCAGGGAGTGGTATAATGCGGCTTCAAGGAGAACGCTGCCATGATCAATTTAGAGGCTGTTCCGACCCGCTACGAAGACGCCGTTGCGCTGCTGGCAAACTGGCATCGAGACCGCGACGACCCGCACTTTGCCGCTTACTCGTTTCCAGACCCGGAAGGCGCTGCCGTGCGCATTGTGGAAGTCAGCAGCCGCTTTCCCAGCGTGGACTCCGTGCGTCCCCTTCACTTCGGGCGGTCGGCGGACTTTCCGTTCCCCAGCGCCGTCGCTCTAGTTTCC
>CAXTRL010000277.1:0-5194 GCA_964246575.1 uncultured Armatimonadales bacterium | reverse complement strand
TTTCCAGCAGGCTGGCGCGGGCGGCGTCGGTCACCAAAGCCGTCAAGCGCTCTTTGAGAATGCCGTGCTTGAGCAGCGGGTGCATGACATCGGACGCGAGCTGCTTAAACAGCTCATGCTGGCAGCAAGGCACGGACAGAATAACCCGCGCCCCCCATTCGATGGCTTTGACCAAAGCATCATCGGTGGCGGTGTCACAGGCATGAAGGGTCACGACAAGGTCCACCGGCCCGGCCTCCGCGTAGCCTGCGATGTCTCCGACGGCGAAGCTTAGGCTCGCGTACCCTAAATCCTGCGCGACCCGGCTGCACATTTCGACTACATCTTGTTTGAGGTCTAGGCCAGTGATCTGGACTTCTTTTTGCTTGACGACGGCTAAGTAGTAATACAAAGCAAACGTCAGGTACGCTTTGCCGCAGCCGAAGTCTACAACCCGCACCGGGCCGGTGGCGGGCAGGCTGCCTGCGACATCGTCTACCATCTCCAGAAAGCGGTTGATCTGCTTGAACTTGTCCCGCTTCGCCGACACAACGCTGCCGCTCTGGGACATGACGCCGAGCCGCACCAGAAAATCAACCGGCGTGTCTTCCGGCAGCAGATAATTTTTCGCTCGGTTATGTGTCAGCGGCACGGCGGCGGCAGGCGTCTTCTGGGCCGCGTCTATCGCCCGGACCGTGATGGCACCGGATGCGCCGGCGGCAGCCTGAAAATCGCCGGATTGGGTCGACAAGCGGCCCTGCCGGAACGAGCGGCCAAGCAGTTCTAGAATGCGGCTTTTTGTTTCGCCGGCGGGCAGGTTTTCGTGCTTCACTTTCTGCGCGTACCGAAATTCAAACTGGTACAACCGCTGCCCGCGCAGCAGCACGGGCCGGACGGTCAGGCGGCGGGCGTCGGCGGCGGCTTTGCTGACGGCGTCGCTGAGTGTCAGCGAAATCAACGACTCTTCTTGGAAAACAGTTTCAATCAGCGCTTCAAAGGTCTGCATAATCCTCTATATTACCCGTATATGACCCGGCGTGCGCCTTGTATCGGGTACAATCGCTGCTATGACAGTGGGCAAAGTATACTTGATCGGGGCAGGGCCGGGTGATCCCAAGCTGATTACGGTGGGCGGGGCGGACGCGCTGAAGTCTGCCGACGTGGTGGTCTACGACAGACTCGCGCATCCAAAGCTGCTGGACTACGCACCGGCCGGCGCGGAGCGGGTGTATGTCGGCAAGCAGGCGGACAAACACGCGATGCGTCAGGAAGACATCAATGCCCTGCTGGCGGACCGGGCTTTGGCAGGCAAAATCGTGGCCCGGCTCAAAGGCGGCGACCCGTTTGTGTTCGGGCGCGGCGGCGAGGAAGCCGAGTTTCTGCGCGACCGCTCTATTCCGTTTGTGGTCTTGCCGGGCGTGACTTCGGCGATTGCCGCACCTGCTTATGCGGGCATTCCGGTGACTCATCGGGACGCGGCTTCATCGTTTGCCGTGATTACCGGCCATGAGCGCGATGACCGCCGCGAATCGGGAACCCGCACGGCAGGCGAGGCGGAAGGACGGCGGCGCTGGGACAAGATCGCCGGCGCGGGCGACACGCTGCTGTTTTTGATGGGCGTTGAGAACTTAGACGAAATCGCGTCTCAGCTTCAAGCCAACGGGCGCGGGCCGGACACGCCCGTCGCGCTGGTGCGCTGGGGAACGTGGGCGGGCAGCCAGGAAACGCTGGTGGGAACGCTCGGCGACATTGCGGAGAAAGTCCGTGCCGCGAACTTCAAAGCGCCTGCCGTGACGATTGTTGGGGAAGTCGTGCGCCTGCGCGAAAAGCTGCGCTGGTTTGATCTGGGGCTGCTGTCCGGCAAGCGCATTGTCGTGACGCGGGCGAGAGAACAGGCGTCGGAGTTTGCCGAAAAGCTGGAAGCCAGAGGCGCGGAAGCCATCGTCTTCCCCGTCATCAAGCTCGTGCCGCCCTCTGATGGCTACGCCGCGCTGGATGACGCAGTGATTAAAATTGGCACCTACGACTGGCTATGTTTTGCCAGCGTTCCAGCGGTTCATGCGTTCTGCGCCCGTCTGGCCGCTGCCGGCAAAGATGCCCGGTCATTTGCCGCCGCCAAGATCGCCGCCGTCGGCCCCGCGACTGCCGACGCGCTGCGCTCGCATGGCCTGTGCGCTGACTTCCAGCCGTCCGTGATGACTGGCGCGGGCCTCGGAACCGAGCTGCCGGAAGAGCCGTTCGGCAAGAACTTCCTGGTTCCCCGCGCCAAAGACGGCGACGACGGTTTGATAGACGCGCTGACCGCCCGCGAAGGCACGGTAGACGCGGTTGTGGCTTATGAAAACGTCATAGACGCCGCCGACGCCGACGCTGTGCGCCAGCGGCTTTTAGATGGCACAATAGACGCCGTGACGTTCACCAGCTCGTCTACCGTCAAGAACTTCGCGTCTGCATTGAACGGCCTGACGCTTCCGGCCTCTGTTCTCGTAGCCTGCATTGGCTCCAGCACCGCCAAGACCGCCGAAGAAGTGCTGGGCCGCGCCCCGGACATCCTTGCCGAAGAGCCGACAATGGACGGCTTCGTCATGGCATTGGAACAGCATTATACGGGAGATTTTCAGACCATGCCGCCAGCAACATTGGACCCGGCGAGACAGTAAAAGGCAATTCGAGTGGGACAGCGCACCTATTCCGATGTTCAAGAAGACGGGACAGTGCTGGCTTGGGAAGTCGAGCGGTTGTGGGAGCTGACCGAAAACTACGCACGCAAGCCTGTACCGCTCAGCGCCATTGGCGACTTTGATCTGGTTTGCTGGTTTGACGGCAAGCAGCATGTTCCGACCTGCTGGGCAGTGGCTGAACATGCCCAAAAGATTATGAACGCGGAGTTTACCTACCCGGTTATCTTGTCCGCTCAAGGCCATGTTATGGATGGAATGCACCGCGTCGCGAAGGCCTGGCTGCTCGGCCACGAAACGATAGAAGCGGTACAGTTTGATATTGACCCGGAGCCGGATGAGCGTGTGAAAGTAGAAGGCTAATGTCTCAAATTCTGGTGATTGACAATTACGACTCGTTTACTTACAACCTGGTCCAATACTTAGGCGAGATGGGCGCGGAGCTTGACGTGCGGCGCAATGATGCCGTGACGCTGGCAGAAATTGCCGACATGAAGCCGGAAAAGATTGTGATTTCGCCGGGGCCGGGAACGCCGGATGACGCAGGTGTGACGCTGGACCTGATCAAGGAGTTTGGGCGGACGATCCCCATTTTCGGCGTTTGCCTCGGCTTGCAGGCAATGGGACAGGCGCTCGGCGGGCGCGTTGTCCGCGCGGACAAGCTGATGCACGGCAAAACGTCCCAAGTGACGCACCGGGGGCAGGGCGTTTTTGCCGGCCTCCCCAGCCCGTTTGAGGCCACGCGCTACCATTCGCTGATTGTCGAGCAGTCGTCGCTGCCGGATGTTTTGGAAATCACCGCCGAGTCGGAAGACGGCGAGATTATGGGCCTCCGTCACCGAGAGTGGCCGCTGGAAGCCGTGCAATTTCACCCGGAAGCCATCTTAACCGAGCATGGCAAGCAGATGTTGAAGACGTTTTTGGAGCGGTAGGGAAACCCGCCGTGAACGGCAGGTCTGGCGGCGCAGACGCCAACCGCCCTGCGGGCGGAACATAGATAAGGCTACGGCCTTGCTCTTCCGGTCGCAGACCGGTTGGCTAAAAGCCCTGAGACCTGCCGTTCACGGCGGGGACGACACGAGCGGGAGTTAAGGAAACCCTCCTATGAACTTGTACGAGACACGCCTCGGCGCAGTGCGGGCCGCGATGCACGAACGCGGTCTGGCTGCGCTGATTATCACGCCCGGCGCGGCAATGCGTTACTTGACTGGCTTCTCGGAGCCGGGATCGCGCTTTCTGGCGCTGATTGTCCCGGCCAAGCAGCCCTGGCGGTTTATCGTCCCAGCACTGAATGCGGGGCAGGTGCGGCAGAACCCGGCAGGCGTGGCCGATGTTCGGGCTTGGGATGACGCGCAGGGCTGGGAACGTGTCTTTGGGCAGATTGCTCAAGAGTTAAATCTCAATGGCGGCAGTGTCGGCCTGGATGACGACATGCCGGCGCGGTTTGTCCTGACGCTGGGGGAGCTGCTGCCGGCGGCCAAGATGACGGCGGCCGGAGCCGTACTTGCGCCCCTGCGCTCCCGCAAAGACGCCGGGGAGATGGCCGCGCTTCAGCAGGCCGCCGAAGCGACCGACGCGCTTATCCCGATTGCTTACGCCGCGTGTCAGCCCGGCGCAAGCGAAATAGAAATTGCGCTGGCTATCGGGCAGGCCATCGCCCGGAGCGGCAATGCCGATTCGTTTGCGCCGATTGTCGGCGCGGGGGTCAACGGCGCGTCGCCGCACCATAACACCGGGACGACTCGAATTAAGACGGGCGATGTCGTGATCCTAGACTTCGGCGCGATGACGGGCGGCTACCACGGCGACATCACGCGCACCGTCGCCGTCGGCACGGCCTCCGACGAAGCCAAGCACGTCTACGACATTGTTTACAAAGCTTACTTGGCAGGCATCGCCGCCGTGCAGCCCGGCGCGGCGGCGCAGGACGTGGATGCCGCCACGCGCAAAGTCATCGAAAGTGCCGGCTACGGCGAGTTCTTCATCCACCGCACCGGCCATGGCATCGGCCTAGACGACCACGAAACGCCGTATATTCTGGCTGGCAACGAGACGCTCTTGCAGCCCGGCCACTGCTTTTCGGTTGAGCCGGGGATTTACCTGCCCGGCAAGTTCGGCGTGCGTCTGGAAAACATTGTCACCGTGCAGGAAGACGGCACGGCGCGTGTCTTGAATGAACCCATCTTGCCGGAGATTGTGGTGCTGTGAATTTTGTCAAGCAACGAAAAGAGCGAGGGAGTAAACTCCTCTCGCTACAAAGAATCGTCCTTCGGACGCAGAACAGCCTGCGTCAGAACTCTTTCGTCCGAAGGACGACCTTAAACAGCGAGAGGAATTCATTCCCTCGCTTTCTGCTCTTTTAGAAGCGACTTTATGAAACTTATTGCCGACGCGCTGATCACGCTGCCCTTCACGCTTGACTTCTGCGCCAAAGGACCCGATGTTGAACCGCTGACTTGTGCGCTGAATAGCCTGGACGCCACGCTGTTTTTCCCACCGTCCCTCAGCGAAGGCACCGACGGTCAGGGCATTTTTGG
>CAXTRL010000276.1:0-5194 GCA_964246575.1 uncultured Armatimonadales bacterium | reverse complement strand
ACTGGATCATTGACATCGGCCCCGGCGCGGGCGAGCATGGCGGCCACGTCATCGCCCAGGGAACGCCTGCCGAGATCAAAGCAAACCCCAAAAGCGTCACCGGCGGCTTTCTGTCGGGCCGCGACAAGATTGCCATTCCTGAAGAGCGCCGCGCCCCCGGCGACAAGTTCTTGGAAATTGTCGGCGCGTGCGGGCATAACCTCAAAAACGTCACGGTGAAAATCCCACTGGGCTGCTTTGTCTGCGTGACGGGCGTGTCGGGATCGGGCAAATCCACGCTGATTCAAGAAACGCTGTTCCCGAAGCTGCAAAGCCAGATCAACCGGACCCGCCATGTTTGGGAGCCGCACGAGACCATTCGCGGCATCGGCAATTTGGACAAAATCGTGGACATTGACCAGTCGCCCATCGGCAGAACGCCTCGGTCAAATCCCGTGACCTATACCGGCGTCTTTGACATGATCCGCGACTTGTTCTCCAAGACCGCCGATGCCCGGATGCGCGGCTACAAGGCCGGGCGCTTCTCGTTCAATGTCAAAGGCGGCCGCTGCGAGGCGTGCAAAGGCGACGGCATCATTAAAATTGAGATGCAGTTCCTGCCCGATGTCTACGTTCCCTGCGAAATCTGCCACGGCAAGCGCTACAACCGCGAGACGTTGGAAGTCAAGTTCAAGGGCAAGTCCATCTCGGACGTGCTGGAAATGACCGTCGGCCAGGCCGTCGCCTTCTTTGAGGCCGTCCCCGCCATCACGCGCAAACTCAAGACCATCCACGACGTTGGCCTCGACTACATCCGCATGGGCCAGCCCGCCACTCAGCTTTCCGGCGGCGAAGCCCAGCGCGTCAAGCTCGCCACCGAGCTTGCCAAACGCGCCACGGGCCGCACCTTGTACATTTTAGATGAACCCACCACCGGCCTGCACTTCGCCGACATCCAGAAGCTTCTCGGCGTTTTGCAGCGCCTCGCCGACACCGGCAACACGGTTTTGGTCATTGAGCACAACCTAGACGTCATCAAAACCGCCGACTGGGTGATCGACATGGGTCCCGAAGGCGGCGACGGCGGCGGCACCCTCGTTGCCGAAGGCACCCCCGAAGCCGTCGCCCAAGTCCAAGCTTCCCACACCGGCCGCTACCTGGGCAAAGTCCTCAGAGGCGAAAGCCTAATCAGCGGGAAGTAATACAGACAGATACAGGTACAATCAGGAGGAGCGTACTGTGGCAACCTGGCGCGAACTGAGTTTGGAATGCCGAAAAGCCGCGAAAAACTTGCTGACGGAAGACTGCCTGCAGAGCAGCATCAACCGCTCTTACTACGCCGCTTACGCGGCGCTGTCGGGCAGGCTGGAAGGCAAGGTTATCTACAAAGAAGGCCGTGATAATCCGGCTCATGCAGACCTGCCGGTCTATATTCTTCGCAACCTAGACGCACTCTCGCGGCAGACGCGCTTTGATTTAGTAAAGACCGTTGGACGGCTCTGGAAAGCGCGAGTCATCGCAGATTATGTCCCTGCGACTTACATTGATCGCAGCATCGCGCTCAATGCCCTGCGCGACGCGAACACCGTTTTGCTGGCAATGGAGATTGAAGATGAGTAAACAAGAGATCATAAAGCAGGTGAACCACTATTTAGGACCGCATCAAACTGCCGAGATGACCATCGAGATTGTGGAAAAGTCTGTTCACGCGGACGGCGAATGGTGGTACGTTCCCGTTCGCCCGACAACGGACAAACCGATCACCTATCACTATTTCGGCGTACTGACCGACATTGAAGGTGAGATCAAGGAAAAAGAACACCTCGACGTTTTGCTGGTTCCGAGCGCCTGACAAAAAAAGGCCAAACCAATGCCCCAAATAAAATCAATGACACAAGTAACAGCGACAAGAAACGTCTTCCTTGACAAGACCCGTATCCGTCAGATTGTGACGGAGCAGAATGAGAAGATGGAGTTTGTTGTAGACCGCACCGCGACACCGGAACAGGCTCAAGCACTAGTCGAGGAGTCTCTGCGGGCAAACGGGCTGCGGCCTGAAGACAACATCTTTTCCTGCGGCATTATTGCGGCACGGCGGCTGTAACTTTCCCGCGAAAGCGGCCATAATCTTCCTATGACTATTTCTTTTGCCGCGCTTGCGCTCGCGGCGGTTTTTTTTGCACTTCCCCTGCCGGCGCGGGCGGCTGCGCCGCGCTACCAGTTTACGCTGGGGGAGACGCTGCGGTTTCTGATCCAGCGGGACCCGTATTTTGACGATCCGAAAGGGGCGATGGAGACGGTATCCGGCGAAGATTACAAGCCGCCGGTGGTGGAGCGGCTGACGGAAAAGGTGGAAAGCGTAAAGGCGGACGGCACGGCGACGCTGGCGCTGACGCTGACGCCGGAGCCGGGGTTTGAGGACGAAGACGCGCCGCAGGCGGCGATTTTGCGCACGGTCACAGTGTCGCCCCAGGGCAAAGTGCTGTCGGTGTCCGGGGCGGCGCTGGGGGACAGCGCGGCGGAGCGAGATTTGCTGCGCGGAATTGTTTCAATTCCCCCGATTTTGAGCAGAAGGAAGGACGGATTGGCTGTGGAAACGCGGCAAAGTCCGCAGGCTGTCACCCAAAGCACGTCGCCGGACCATGACGGCACGCTGCTTCAAACGACTTCGGCGGCGCGGGCGGACCACCTGGTCTTTGATTGCCGGCGAGGGCAGCTTGTGCGGACAGTCAGTACCGAGACGATCACGCTGTCCTTGACCATGACCGGGCGCGGGCGGCGCGGCTCCGATGATTTCGGCCATGTCGTGCCAAACGCCCAAGTTGTCCAAACGCTGAGTGTCGAGCGGCAGGCGAATTAAGTAATTGTTCCAAATCTACTTGGGTATCTATTGTGTCCAGCATCATACACCACATCGGGAGCTACTCCCTGCTGATTGGATTTTGCTCTCAGTTTGTCGTGCTGTACGGCGCGGTTAGAAACGGGGAGAAGCCCACGATTATTCAGGCCATTTTGTTGATCCTGGCGCTCGGCTCGGCGTCGCTTGCGCTGTCCCTGCGTCCCCACTCGCCGCCGCAGCTTATTCCCGATCTGCTCGGCTGTTTTGCGGCCCTGCTGCTGTTTGCCCCGGCAGTGGAAGCGGTGCGGAAGATGACGGTGCAGAAGCGAAAGGACGAAAAAGAAGATGAAAAGAGATCGCAAGGAGCAAGGGCATGACGGCAAGCACCGGGAACCAAACCGGGCCGTACCAGGCAATTGGCACCAGAAAATAGATGTCCGTGCTTAGAAGCGACTGTGGAAACCCCGTCCACAGCTTCAGCCACAGGTAGAATGTCTCGTCCCACACAGCGAACGTGAACAAATACAGGCCCAAGCGTTCGCGCCCGGTGCGCCCGGCAGCCATCGCCGGGCCGAGCAGCAGCAGAAGTGTTGCGATTTCCCGTCCGTATTCTGTGCCGTAGACCCCTAAGCGCCGCATCTCGCCGATGATTGTCCATCCGTTCCAGGCCAAATGCCGACCAGCCCAGATCGCTGGGTAGTCCAAGCTGGGCGGCATGGCTCCCAGCCGGCGGATATACACCACGACCAGCGCTTCCACATAGCCGAACGCGGCGGCGTAGAGCGTCCACCACAGCAGTGTCTTCCAATTCATCTGTTCAAGCTTATTATTTTCAGTGTCGTGCATACGCCGATTGTACCGCATGGAACGCCGACATCCGGCCCCAGTTCCACGAGCGCCAGTCGTCGTGATCCTGCGCCCATTGGGGCAGCAGCTTGGCAGTTACCTGGTCCTGCACCGCAGGCGGCAGCTTGGGCAAGGCGGCGACCAGCGCGGGAACGGCGTCGGCGCTCAATGACGCAGCATAATCCGCGTCAAATGCCTGCGTTCTGGCCGCGCGGGCGGCGTTTGCGCGAACAATCAGCGCGTCGGGGTTTGTGAAGTGCAGGCCCACAACTAAGAAGAACGCGGCGGCGACAGCCCCAAATGCAAAATGCTCCCGCCGCCCGCGCAGCACAGTCAGCACAAACCAGGCAAAGACAACTGCCAGCCAGCCCATGAACGCCATCGTATACAGCCGCAGCTCGGTCAGCCCGCAGGCTTCCTGGTACAAGTGCATTCGCATCATGGCCGACGCCAAAATCACAAACAGCAGCGCCACCTGCACCGCCGCTTGCGCCGAAAACAGCCGCAGGCCGCGGGGATCGGCAGCGTTCTGGAGCCGGTGCAAGCCGAGCAGCAGCGGCAGGACCAGGGCGGCGACCCAGACCAACTCAAAAAAGCCCGACCGGGCGTACTGCGTGTAGGTCAGCCCGGCCGTCGCCGAAACCGTCGCCGCGCCGCCGAAGAAGTAGCGAATCTGCACCAGCACAAAGCTGAGAAACAGCAGGTTCAGCAAGCCCAGTATCGTGAGGGTTTCGACAGCCCCCAGCACCGGCAGCGTGAAGCGCCCGTCGCCCGCAGGCTGCGGCTTGTCCAGCAAAAACAGCGTGCGCCCGAAGCCGGCGGCAAGCCAGGCAAAACCGAGCGTCCAGAAGAAGTGGCCCAGCAGCGCATTGGCGTCAAAGTGGAATACCTGGCTGATCAGCTTTTGGTACACCGCGTCCGCCGCCGACAAGAGCGCCCCAAACAGCAGCAGCAGGGGCAGCACCAAAATCAAGCCCCGCCCGACCGCAATCACGCGCGGCAGCCAGCCGCCGCGCGGCACCGTCTCCCAACTGATGTCACGCCCCAGCAGCGGAAAAACGCCGAACACCCAATGCAAGACGCTTTGAGCAATCTCCCCGGCATATTCCCACAGCCCGGCCAGCCGGATTTGACCGGCCCGCGTTCGGGCCGCGCCCACTCCCAGGCAGCCGGCAAGGCCCCACAAGTCTAGCGCCCGCAGTGTTCCCGAATCGCGCCAGGCGAGGCACGCGGCGAAAACAAGCGCCGGCAGCGCCAGCCATGCGCCTTCCCCCGTAGGCTGAAACTCCGAGCGCCGCCCCAGCAGCCAAAAGAAGCCGAGCAGCAGGCCCACCCAAAGCAGCACGTTCAGCCCCCAGGGCGTCACCCGCAGCAGCAGGTCCCCCGCCGCTCCCATTCCCAGCGCCGCCGGCAGCAGCCGCAGTCCTAAGCGAGTGGTTTGTGTCATGTCGTTTCCTCCGTGGCTACTATACCATAAAGTACTTTGTAATTAAAAGTATATGTTTGGGAATTCTACTTTCTGCGATTTCG
>CAXTRL010000275.1:0-5202 GCA_964246575.1 uncultured Armatimonadales bacterium | reverse complement strand
TTTGTGGACGTGTTTGCCGCAGACAAAGGCGTGACGTTCTTGGTGGTCGGCGACCTGAGCGGCAAGGGACTGGCGGCGGCAAGCCAAGTGGCCGTCGTGCGGAACATGCTCCGGTTTGCCCTTTACAACGGGCGCACTCTCGCCGGCCCGGTCACGACCCTGAGCCGGACTCTTGTAGACAACGATCTTCTTGCCGGGTTTGCGACGCTGTTCGTCGGGCGTTACGATGCTTCCAGCCGCTGCCTTTCCTACGTCAACTGCGGCCAGGACGCCGCGCAAATCCGGCGTGCCGCTACCGGGCAAGTCGAGGATTTAGCGCCGACCGGAGCCGTTCTCGGCGGCTTCCATGACGCAGACTTCACGGAAGCCGCCGCGCAGATGGAGCCGGGTGACATTTTGGCCGTCTTCACCGATGGCCTCACTGAAGCCGGCCCGAACCGCTTGTCCCTGCTGACGGCGGACGGCGTTGCGGCCATTCTACGTGATGCCCCCACCGAAAGCGCCCAGGCGGTTGTGTCTCATATTATCGCCGGCGTGGACAGCCACGCGCAAAGTGGGGTCCGCGACGACCAGTGCCTGCTTGTTGGGATTGCCAGCTAACTTTAGTCGCTGCTGACTTTGCCTGCGGCGGCGTTTGCAATTGCTTTGTCCGGGTTCTTGTCAAACGTCGGCTTACAGTAAGGGCAGCAGAAGTAGTACGTCTTGCCCTTGTAGGTCTCATGCGCGGCGGCAGCGCTTGCGGAGCTGATCTTCTCGCCGGTGATGGGGCAAACGAGCGCAGCGGCCTTTGTCGGCGCTTTCGGGGCATGAGCTTGATTGGCTGAAGCGGCTGTTGCCAACGCCGCAAATGCTAAGGCAGTCAATAAAAGTTTTTTCATAATTAGCTTTCTAAAGTTTTTTGCTTTCTAAAGTTTGACGTTTTTGAGACGCAAAGAGTTCGTGACGACGGAAACGCTGGAAAACGCCATCGCTAGCGCGGCCAGCATCGGGTTCAGCAGCCCGCAGGCGGCTAATGGAATGCCGACGGCGTTGAAGATGAAAGCCCAAAACAAGTTCTGGCGGATCGTTTTCATGGTCCGGCGCGACAGCAAAAGTGCGTCGGCGATGCCGCCAAGATCAGGGCGCAGCAAAGTAATGTCGGCGGCTTCCAGCGCCACGTCAGCCCCCTGCCCCATCGCGATTCCGAGGTCCGCTTGCGCCAGCGCCGGAGCATCGTTGACCCCATCACCCACCATCGCCACCTGGATTTTACCCCCCTGCTGCCATTTTTTCACCGCCGCCGCTTTGCCGTCGGGCCGAACCCCGGCGGCGACCTCCGTGATGCCGACTTGATGGGCGACAGCCTGGGCCACGCGCTCATTGTCGCCGGACAGCAACGCGACGCTAAGGCCCATTCGATGCAGACGCGCAACGGCGTCTTTTGCGCCAGGCCGCACCGTATCCGAGACCGCGAGTATGCCCACTTCGCCGCCGTCCACCGCCACCAGCACCGACGTTTTTCCTTCCGCTTCCAGGCGGGCCATCTCGCCCGCCGCCGTTTCCGGCAGCGCAATCCCCGATTGGTCCAGCAGCATTGGTGTTCCGACAAGAACTTGAACGCCGCCGACGCTTGCTTCAATGCCGAGGCCGGGCAAAGCGCAAAACGCTTCGGCACTGGCAATGTCACTGCCCGCACCGGCGACAATCGCCCCCGCCAGCGGATGCTCCGAGCCGCGCTCCGCCGCCGCCGCCAGCCGCAGCAGACCGGCACGGTTCAGACCGTTGTGCAGAATGACGTCGGTGAGAATCGGCCTGCCTGTCGTTACCGTACCGGTCTTGTCCAGCACCACGCGGCTGATCTTGTGCGCCCGTTCTAAAGCCTCGCCGTTCTTGATCAGAATGCCTAAAGCCGCGCCGCGCCCGACCCCGACAATGATTGCCGTCGGTGTCGCCAGCCCCAGCGCACACGGGCAGGCGATCACCAGCACCGCCACGGCAGGCGTCTGCGCCCCGGCAGTGCCAGCATGGAGCGCGAAAAGCCAGACCAAAAACGTCAGGAGAGAAATTCCAAGCACCACCGGCACGAAAACGGCGGCGATTTGGTCCGCCAGCCGCTGGATCGGCGCTTTGCTGCCCTGCGCTTCTTCCACCAGCCAAACCATCCGGGCCAGGACTGTATCCGCCCCGACGGCTTCCGCTCGGAACAAAAG
The DNA here is from genome assembly GCA_964246575.1 of uncultured Armatimonadales bacterium. Taxonomy (GTDB): domain Bacteria; phylum Armatimonadota; class Armatimonadia; order Armatimonadales; family Capsulimonadaceae; genus JANXMY01. The sequence goes on along the minus strand of CAXTRL010000275.1, from coordinate 3,013 downwards.
CGTCCCGCTGCCGTTGACTGTGCCTCCGATTACTCTGTCACCCAGAGTTTTTTCAACAGGCAAGCTTTCGCCGGTCAGCAGGGACTCGTTGACTGACGACGCGCCACCGACCACCACGCCGTCCACCGCCACTTTTTCGCCGGGCCGAACACGGACGACCTGCCCCATCCCTAAAAATTCTATCGGCAGATCGCGCTCTTCGCCGGCGTCCCCCACAACCCGCGCCATTTTCGGCACCAGACCAATCAGCGACTCAATCGTGCCGGAGGCCCGCCGCTTCGCCCCCGCTTCCAGCCAGCGGCCCAGCAAAATCAGCGTGACGATGGTTCCCGCCGTCTCGAAATAGACCTGCGGCTGCCGGGTCCAGATCAGCGCCGCCAGGCTGGAAAAGTATGCCGCCGACGCTCCCAGCGCCACCAGCGTATCCATAGTCGCCCCGCCACCATGCCGCAGCGCGTTCCAGGCTCCGCCGTAGAACTGCCGCCCGAAGCCGAACACGATGGTAGCCGTCAGCGCCGCAAACAGCCAGAGCAGGCTGTGAGGCTCCTTCCCCATACCGGCCATCGACAGCACCAGGGTCGGAAGCGTCAGCGCCGCCGCACCGACAAGATTGACGAGAGCCGGGTCAATCCCAGACACAGCTTCTTTCGGCCTGACGCCTGCCGCCGGAGACGCGCCATAGCCCGCTTTTTCCACTGCCGCGACAAGAATGTCCGGCTGGGCCAGCGCCGGGTCAAAGGAGACCAGCGCCCGGCTGGTGGCGAGGTTCACCGCCGCATTTTCCACTCCCGGCACTTTTTTGAGAAAGCGCTCCACGCGCCCCACGCACGACGCGCAGTGCATTCCGGTCAAATCTAATGTGCAGGTTTCCATGATAGTTGGCAGCTTACTCCGTCGCCTCGTAGCCTTCTTCTTCGACAGCGTCCTGCATCTGACGCACGCCGACTTTTGCCGGATCGTAAGTGACGGTCGCCTGCGCGGCTTTCAGGCTGACCACCGCGCTCTGGACGCCGTCCAGCCCCGCCAGCGCTTTTGTAACATGGCCCACGCAGGCATCGCACATCATGCCCTGCACCCCTAAAGTTTTCGTTTCCATAAAGTTATTATACCTGCCGGCAGGAAAACCAGGACGCTTCGGAGAACTAGGCCAAACGACTTTATCAATGGGAGATTCACAATGCAGTATGCAAGTTTAGGACGGTCCGGCCTCAAGGTCAGCCGCCTGTGTTTGGGAACCATGAACTTCGGCCCGCAGACCACCGAAGAAGACAGTTACGCGATTATGGACCGCGCGTTAGATCTGGGCATCAACTTCTGGGATACCGCCGACGTTTACGGCTGGAAGCAGGGCGAAGGCTACACCGAGCAGATATTAGGCCGCTACTTCGCCCAGGGCGGCGGACGGCGCGAGAAAGTCGTCCTCGCCACCAAAGTTTTTGGTGGCATGAGCACAGCCGATAACAAAGACTGGCCGAACATGAACCGCCTGTCGGCCCTGCATATCCGCCGCGCCTGCGATGATAGCCTCATGCGGCTGAAGACCGACTACATTGACTTGTACCAAATGCACCACATTGATCGCGAAACGCCCTGGGACGAAATCTACCAGGCGTTTGAAGTCTTGGTTCAGCAGGGCAAAGTGCTGTACTTCGGCTCGTCCAACTTCGCCGGCTGGCATCTCGCCCAGGCGTCGGAAGCCGCCAAGCACCGGCACTTCCTCGGGCTGGTCTCCGAGCAGTCCCACTACAACCTCAATGTCCGAATGCCCGAACTCGAAGTCATCCCCGCCTGCAAGCACTACGGCCTCGGCCTGATCCCCTGGTCCCCGCTGGCCGGCGGCCTGCTGGGCGGCATTCTGCAAAAAGAAGCCAATGGCCGCCGCGCCGGCATGGACATTGAAGCCAAGCGCCCGCAGCTTGAAAAATGGGAAGGCCTGTGCAAAGACATCGGCGAAAAACCCGCCGACGTCGCCCTCGCCTGGCTTCTGGCAAACCCCGTCGTCACCGCCCCGATCATCGGTCCCCGCACGATGGAGCAGCTCGAAGGCTCCCTCCGGGCCTTAGAGATTGAGCTGTCTGAAGACACCCTAAAGAAACTCGACGAAATCTTCCCCGGCCACAAAACCGCCCCCGAAGACTACGCCTGGTGAGGCGATATTGACTTCATGGAGCACAAGTGGTGTGGCCGCCTCCTATCCCACAGAAGGAAATAATACCTGCGGCTTTGCCCAAACATGTGCGGCAGGCAGGGCTAATTTCATCATGGGCGGGGATAATCGGTGTCAGCACCTTCGTCTTGACGGTAGCAATAGCGTTAATCGGCATGAGTGTATTGCATGGTGAGACGCGGCTGATTGATTATGGAGTAGGTGTCGGCTACTTGATTGGAACGGCTTGTGAAGCGCTTGCTTTAATTGCTGGGATAATCGGTAGAAGGACAAAGGCGGGAAAACTCGGATTGGCTTCTTTAGGTGCTTCGCTGGCCTTCTTCGTTCTACTAGCTGTCGCAAACTATCTCGTCACAAAAACTTGGCCCTGGGACGGTTACAATGACAACTAGGTAAACATCAAGCGCCGGGCGATTGCCCGGCGCTTTTTCTTGTCTTCTGCTGTCAGGGAACAACTTGGAAGGCTTGACCGCTGGCTAAACGGTAAGCGTAGAAGTGCTTGTCCAGCGTAAAAATAGACTGCACGCCCAGCGTCTCGGCAGCAGCAACAAGCGAGGCATCTGCTAAGTCCATTGGCGCATCACGGTACTGTTCCATTAGCAGGCGCATTCGCTCCCATTCGGCTTCAGTCAGCGAGTGCAGCGTCAGTAAGCCATCCGTGACCATGCTCCAGAGTTCCTTCTGCGCGGGATAGCCGATTTCCTTGCCAAGCAGGTACATCGACTCTGTGAAGCAGGGCCAAGTAGTCACCCACGGAGGTCGCAGAGTTGGCAGGATCAAGCGGCACTTGTCGAAAGCATTATCATTGCGGTTGCTCAGCGCAACAAGTGGGCCTGTATCAGTGAG
>CAXTRL010000274.1:0-5252 GCA_964246575.1 uncultured Armatimonadales bacterium | reverse complement strand
CGAAAACGAGTGCTATCCAAAGGCCGAAAAAGAGCGCGGGATTGTCGCCAGCCTGGTCTTGGCGGGCTATTTTGCTCTGACGCCAGGCCGAAACCAGCGCCCAGGGCAAGGCCAGCGACCACGGAAAGAAGCCGCCGAGCAGAACCGGCAGGAAGAACCAGAATGGGCTGGTTTCCCGATGCTCCGCCTGCAAGTAACGGGTGACGTTGTTGGCTTCCAGAAAGCCGTTGATGAAAAGCGAGCCGTGCAGGTGGATCATCAAAGCAAACCAGGGCAGGCCCACAAGCAAACACAGCGCGAAGCCGAGCCACAGGGCAGGGGACAAGAGGCGCTTGGCTTGACGGGTCAGCAGCAGGTAAGCAAGAGTTTGAACGCCGATGAGAACCAGCGCGACTGGGCCTTTGGCGAGCATTCCCAGCCCGGTCATCAGCCCGGCCAGCGCCATCCAGCGGCCTTGATTGGTTTGCGTCCAGACATAGAGGCCGTACAGCGCCACAGTCAAGCAGACGGCAAGCGTCATGTCCGTGACGGCGGCGCGGGCCAGGGTGAAGAACTGCAAACTGGTTGCCAGCACGAAGCCGGACCAAAGGGCGGCTCTTGGGACGGCAGGGTAAGCACGCCGCGCGAGGGCATACGTCGCGGCGACTAAAGCCACCGACAGCAGGGCGGACGGCAGGCGGGCGGCGAACTCGGAAACGCCGCATAAGCGCATGGACAGCGCTGTGAGCCAGTAGAACAGGGGCGGCTTGTCGAACCAAAGCTGCCCGCCGTAGTGCGGCGACAGCCAGTTTGCCAGACTGGCGTGGGCCATTTCCCTGCCGACCTGCCCGTAGACGGGTTCGTCTACGTCAATCAGCGGCAGGCTGCCGAGCGACCAAAGCGCAAGCAGAGCGGTTCCAAACAGAAAACCGCCAAGCAGAAATCCTTGCCGCAGCGCTGGAAGCATTCTCGCTGGGGTCATCCGGGAGGCCACAGGAGCGGACGGCCTCCCAAAAGATGCAGGTGCAGATGGTCAACCGACTGCCCCCCGTCCGCGCCGGCGTTGACCACAACCCGGAAGCCGGTTTCGCCCAAACCCAGTGTCCGGGCGACATGAACCGCTGCCTGCATAAGCTGTCCCAAGAGCAGCGTGTCGCCGGGTTCAGTGTCCAGCAAATTGGCTAAAGGACGCTTAGGAACGATCAAGACGTGAACGGGAGCCTGCGGCGTGACATCGCGAAACGCCAGCACTTGGTCGTCTTCGTAGACAATGTCGGCGGGGATTTCGCGGCGTATGATTTTGCCGAAGATCGTGTCTGCCATCAACTTCGCTCCAAAACGCCGAACGCATCGCCGCCGGGCAAAATGTTTGTCAGCATCACCGGGGCAATCTGCCCGCGCAGGGTCGCCGGGGCGGCGAACTGTACCCGGACATAGTTGCCAGTGTACCCGGACAGCCAGCCATCTTGGGCGCCTTTAGCTTCCACCAGCACGTCTACGGTCTGACCGAGATCGCCTGCCGCAAACGCTTCCTGGGAAGCGACGCAGACAGCCGAAAGCTCCCGATGCCGCCGCTCTTTTTCTTCATGCGGCACGTCGTCTTGGAGCTTCTCAGCCCTCGTCCGCTGCCGGGGCGAATACCGGAAAACATGAGTGCGAGCAAACTGCATCCGCTCGGCAAACGCCAGCGTGTTCTCAAACAGCTCCCGCGTTTCGCCTGGATAGCCGACGATCAAATCCGTCGTCAGGCCGATGCGCGGCATGACGGCACGCAGCTTGCCGGCAATCTCGGCGAAAAACGCCGTGTCATAGGGTCGATTCATGGCTTTTAAGATCGTATCATCGCCGCTTTGCAGCGACAAATGCAGATGCGGCGCAATGCTGGGATGCGCCGCCATCGCGGCAATTAAATCATCTGGAATCTCGACAGGCTGCACCGACGACAAGCGCACACGCTCGATGCCGGGAATGTCGGCAACCTGGGCCAGAACATCAGTCAGCACCGCCCCGCCGCTGCCGGTGTCCGGGCCATACGCGCCGACGCAGACGCCGGTAACGACCACTTCTTTCGCCCCTGCCGCCGCCATTTGCTTGGCTTCGGCAAGAACGTCGGCAAACGGACGGCTCGCCATGATATTGCGCGTGTAGGGAATGGAGCAGAAGCCGCAAAAGTAAGTGCAGCCATCTTGGATTTTGAGCGTCGCCCGCGTCCGGTGCGCGGGCCGGGCCACAAGCGACTCCGGCGAAATCAGCCCGCCCGGCGCGGCTTCCGGGAACACTGCAAGTGTGCTGCCTAGCGGCGTAGATGCGGGTGATGATGAATACTGGATCAAATCGGGGAACGCGGCCAGCGTGTGCGCGGCGGTTCGCATCTTTTCGGAGTTAGGCACCAAAAGCGCCGCGCCGTCTACCGCTTCGCCGGTGTCCAGCGCCATCTGGGCAAAACAGCCGGTCAAGACGACTTTCGCGCCGTCTTTCTGACGAGCCGCGCGGCGGGCCACCTGCCGGGATTTCCGGTCGGCATCGGCAGTCACCGAACAGGTATTGATGACGTACACATCGGCGGGCTGGCGAAAATCGGTCAGCGTAAAGCCGAGCGCTTCAAAGCTTTCCGCCAGCCGCTCGGTCTCATATTGGTTGACTTTGCAGCCTAAATTCGTGAATGCGGCAGTGGGCATAAGATGAATTTACCGCACTTTCGCGGCAAGTGTCAAGCAAACAGCCCCGTTTGCTTTTGGAACACCCATGTCTACGCTTGTCGCGTTTGGCTGAATTCCAGGGTGGGAAGAAACGGCTGGCAGGGACAAACCCTGCAATTCGCACCGATGCAATTTGATTTACTAGAAAGACAAATCACAATGGCAGGTTTAAAAGACAGTTTCGTCAACGGGCTTTCGGCAATGTACAACACCGAAAAGCTGGTCACGCAGGGAGCGCCTGAGCTGATGCACGGCATTCAGAACGCCCAGGCCAAGCAGGTCATGGAGCAGCACGGCGAGGAAACCAAGCAGCAGATGCAGCGGCTGGAGCAGGTCTTCCAGATGGCAGGCGAGACGCCGCAAGACATCCAGCCGGACGGCATCGTCGGCATTCTGAAGGAAAACGGCAAGATTCAGGCTCAGGGCTACGACCCGGCCACCCTGGAAGCGGCCACCGTCGCCGCCGCCCAGCGGATTGAGCATTACGAAATCGCCGGCTACGGCACGCTGGTTTCTTATGCCAAGCAGCTTGGCATGAATGATGCGGCGCAGCTTCTGGGCCAAACACTCAGCGAAGAAAAGAGCGCCGATAGCAAGCTGACCCAGGTGGCGGAGTCGATGTCCAACACCCAGGCCGCCCAGGCCGCCTAATTTTCGGTTGCCGCATCAACAACAGGCCGTTCGGTGCTTTTGGGTTCCGTGCGGCCTTTTTAGTTGATTCCACAAGGAGAAATCAATAGACACACAGCAGCTTCCAGAAGCCGAATGGGGCGGTTTCTTGAACGAACTCAGCCGCCAGTATGAGCAGGGGCTGGTCAGCGTCCCCGTGCGCGGCAACGGCATGTCGGATGCGCCCGTCATTACCGAACTGCCGCTGCTCGGCCTTCAGCTTAACACCAATTAACACCAAAGGCAGCATCGCGGTAGGTTTGTGCTGTGGAGGCCATTGCTGATAGTATACCTGCCTTGACAAAGAAATGGCCCGCTTGCTGCGCCTGGAGATAGGCGTAGAAAGCGGGCCGGGTGAGGGAGGAAGCAAAGCAGGTGGAACTTACTTGATGAACAGCATTTCCTGGTAAGTCGGCAGCGGCCACAGCTCGTCGGCGACGACGCCTTCTAAGGCATCGGCGGCAGTGCGGGTCTGGAGCATGGCGGGAAGGACTTCGTCGCGGAAGTGCAAAGCATGGGCTTTTGCGTCATCGCCGTCCGCTTCATGGCCGAGGACGTGTTCCAGCGCCGAAATGCCGGCTTCCAGATCGGAAGTTAAGGACAAAACGCTGTCAAGCAGCGTCGTGGCGGGTTCTTTGCCGAGGGTTTTGAGACTGACGGCGAGGGCGGAAAGCTGGGCCTGGTAAGTCAGCGCCGCCGGCAGAATGGAAGTTTTGGCGATTTCCAGCGTGAGCTTGGCTTCCGTGTTGACGTCCAAGCAGTAGCGCTCCAAATAAATTTCGTAGCGGCTGCGAACTTCACGCTCCGACAAAACGCCGTACTTGCTGAGAACGGCAATGTTGGCCGGGTCGGTCAGCGCAGGCAGGGCGTCCACCGTATTGCGGAGGTTCGGCAGGCCGCGCTTTTCGGCTTCCACATGCCACTCGGCGGAATAGCCGTTGCCGCCGAAGACGACTGCGCCATGTTCGTTGGCGATGCCTTGAAGAACTGTCTGCACCGCTTCATTGAGTTTGGACGGGTCCCCGGCGGTTTCTTTTTCTAGTTCTGTGGCGATGAAGTCGAGCGAGTCGGTGAGAATGCAGTTCATCACGACCAGCGGCCAGGCTACCGACTGGCTGGAGCCGACGGCGCGGAACTCGAACCGGTTGCCGGTAAAGGCAAACGGGCTGGTCCGGTTGCGGTCCCCGGCGTGGCGCGGCAGCACCGGCAGGGTGTCCACCCCAATGGTCAATGTCCCGGAAGCTTTGGAGCTTTCGGCCTTGCCGTTCTTGAGCTGGTTGAACACGTCTTCAAGCTGTTCGCCCAAAAAGATAGACATGATCGCAGGCGGGGCTTCGTTTGCGCCCAAGCGGTGATCGTTGCCGGCATACGCGACCGACGCCCGCAGAAGCGTCGAATACTTGTGGACGGCGCGGATTGTCGCCAGGCAGAACACCAAAAACTGGGCGTTGGAATGCGGCGTGTCGCCGGGGTCCAGCAGGTTGCCGAGTTTGCAGCCAAGCGACCAGTTGACATGCTTGCCGGAGCCGTTGACGCCCGCAAAAGGTTTTTCGGCGAGCAGGCAGGCCATGCCGTACTTGGCGGCGACCCGCTGCAACTGCTGCATGATCGTATGCTGGTGGTCGTGGCCCAAGTTAGCGCTTTCGTAGACCGGGGCGATCTCGAACTGGCCGGGCGCGACTTCGTTGTGCCGGGTCTTGATGGGAATGCCCTGCTTGTAAAACTCATGCTCGGCGTCCATCATGAACGCCAAAACGCGCTCCGGGATCGCGCCGAAGTAGTGGTCTTCAAACTCCTGGCCTTTAGGCGGCGGCGCACCGAACAGGGTCCGTCCGGCGTTCAGCAAATCAGGGCGGGCGAAAAAGAAGTTGCGGTCAATCAAAAAGTATTCCTGCTCCGGGCCTG
>CAXTRL010000273.1:0-5268 GCA_964246575.1 uncultured Armatimonadales bacterium | reverse complement strand
ATACAGCGGCAGCGTACTTGGCACGGCAAACGGCCACTTGACCGCGTCTTTTTCCGTCATCACCAGGGCCTGCGCCCCGGCCCGCTCCGCGTCCTGAATGACTGCGTTGGCTTCGGCAGCCGTAATCGCTTGATGATCCGCCCAGGCTTTTTCGTAGACAACCACCGCCCCCGTGCTGCGAGCCAGCGTCTGGATAAACGACTGCGGCTGCGCGATGGCGGACACGGCGGCCACCGGCATTTCCGACAGCGTGGGCAGCGGCAGCAGCGGCGCGGAAAGCGTATCGATGGGAACCAGTCCCGCCGCCTGATGGTCGGCAAAGAACAGCCGCACTTCGGGCGCAAGGCCGGCCACATCCGCCACTAGCTCCCTACGCTGCGCCGAAGACAGCGTACCCGACCGCGTGACGACAACGACTTTGGCCCGCTTTAGATGCCGCTTCGGCTCCCGCAGCAGGCCGCGCGGCAGCGGAAACCCGTTGTCAAACGGACGCCGGGCATCTAAAAGCACAATGTCCAAGTCACGGGCAAGCTGCCAAAATTGAAAGCCGTCGTCCAGCACCAGCACGTCTAAATCAAACCCTCGCAGAGCTTCGCGCCCGGACAACCGCCGGTCTTTGCCGACCAGCACCGGCACCCCCGGCAGCGTCTGCGCCAGCAGCGCCGGCTCATCCCCGGCGTCTTGGGCTGTCAGCCGCACTTGCCCGTCAGTCCCCGACACCAGCCGCACGCTTTGACTCGCCCCGCCATGTCCCCGGCTCAGAACCCCCACCCGCTTGCCTTCTGCCTGAAGCCTGCGGCATAGCCACTGCGTCATCGGCGTCTTCCCCGTCCCGCCGACGGTCAAATTGCCGATGCTGACCACAGGAACCGGCAGATGCTCCCGCCGCCGCAGACCCACCCGCTCGGCAAACAAGTACGCTTCCAGACCGGCATCGTAGAGGCTCGCCAGCCCGCCCAGCACGCATCGTGTCACGTCCGCCATTGACCCAGGCCGACCCGGCTCAATGATAGCGTCTAAGATATAGGATTGCAGACTGCTAATGCTATGGCTCCGTTCTGCCCTGATTCAACTTATGTAGGGGTAGGGCTTGCCCCTATCCCCCCTTAGCGTCCCACCTTTCGGCTACCTGAATGATATGGGACAAGAAAAATACGGAAACGAAAAAAGGTAGAGGCAAGCCCTACCCCTACATACCGTTAAACCGTGCGCTCGTCGTGAATGGTATATTCCGTGTAAACTTTATCGGCGTCAAACGAATAAGCGCGGTACACGATGTTCCCGTCAAACTCCAGCATGTCCCGCATCCGGTCACGAATGACCGGGCGGATAATGCGCGGCAGAACTTGGTCACGTTCCACCCATTCCACTGCCAGGCTTTCGGTGCTGGGCGTCGGATCGCCGGAGACATACGCGCACAGGAAGTCAAACATGACAATGTGAGACTGGACGTTGGAATAAACGCCAACGAGTTTGCCGACGGTGACGGTAATCCCCGTTTCTTCCCGCACTTCGCGCTGCAAGGCCGTGATTAAATCTTCGCCGAGTTCCACCTGCCCGCCGGGAAACTCCCAGTCCCCGCGCGGGCTGCGGATCATCAAAACACGGCCCGAATCATCCTGGACTAAACCGGCGACAGCGACGATGTGCTTTGGGGCTGCCATAACTTGATTTGTTCTTCTTCGGCTGCCCCATTATTGGGGGCTGGGGGGACTCTTCTTCGGCTCTAAGCGTCCGGCGTTCGGCACCGAACTTGCGCCGGCTTCCAATTCGGCTTGCCGTTCCAGCGCGTCAATGGCCGCGCCGATGCGGTCGGCCCAGAGCTTTTGGTTTTCTTCACTTTTGGCGTCGGCGGGAATGTAGATGGGGTCGCCGTAAATCCAGACGGCGCGGGAGAACGGGCGTGGGACGAGGTAGCCGTCCCAGGAGCGGGACAGCTTACGGGGATACGCGCTGATGCCGGCGGGGACAATCGGCGAACCGGACTTTTGAGCCAGAAAAATTGCGCCGGGCTGGACCACATGGCTGGGGCCGCGCGGGCCGTCGGGGGTGAATGCCAGGGTCGCGCCCTTTTTGAGCTGCTTGGTGACCGCAAGCGCCGCCTGCACCGCGCCGCGAGCCGACGTTGACCCGCGCACGGTCTGCCAGCCGAAGCGCCGGAAAATCTGGTTCTGGTACTCACCGTCGCGCGACGTGGAAATAATTGCCCAATAGCCGCGCTTCCGAAAGCGCGAAATCGGCAGCATCGTCCGCCCATGCCAGGTGACGAGAATGAGGCCCTGGCCGGTGTCTTGAAGCGCCCGCACCCGGTCTTCGCCGATCACGCGCAGGCGCACGGTTAGCGTCAGCAGGCGGACAAACCAGTAGACCAAAAATGAGACAATGCGGTACTTCATGGCGTCACGTTACGGAAATCGCGTCGGAGGCTTTCAGGACGGGAGCAGCGGCGTCCGGCTGTTCCCAGGGGTACTTCTTCTCGTGGAACCGCTCGTACAAGTGCCGGTACAGGCCGTCCGGCAGGCGCATCAAGGCGTCGTGCGAGCCGCTTTCGACAATCTCACCGGCCTGCATCACGAGAATCTTGTGCGCGTTTTGGATGGTGGACAGGCGGTGGGCAATGACCAGCGTAGTCCGTCCACGCATCAGCGTTTCCAGCGCTTCCTGCACGATCTTCTCCGATTCGGCATCCAGTGACGACGTGGCTTCATCTAAAATTAAAATGCGCGGGTCTTTCAGAAGGGCGCGGGCGATGGAAACCCGCTGGCGCTGACCGCCCGACAACTGCTTGCCGCGCTCGCCGACAACCGTTCCGTAGCCGTTCGGCATGACGGACGGGTCGGAAATAAACGAGTGCGCGTTTGCCGCGCGGGCCGCCGCTTCAATCATGGCGTCGGTCGCCAGCGGATTACCGTAAGCGATGTTGTCCCGGATGGTGCCGCCGAACAGCACGGTTTCCTGAGGCACAATGCCGATCTGATGCCGCAGGGAAGCCAGCGTCACTTGCCTAACATCATGCCCGTCCACGCGGATTGTCCCCGCCTGCGGGTCATAAAAGCGCGGAATTAAATCAGCCAACGTACTTTTGCCCGCGCCGGACAGGCCAACCACAGCCACGACTTCGCCGGGGTGCATCGTAAACGAAATGTCCCGCAGCACCGGCGTATCCGGGTGGTACGCAAACGCGACATGCTCAAATTCGACCTTGCCGTTGACTTCATGCAGCACGGCGGCTCCCGGCGTGTCCTGTATCTCCGGCTCCACATCCAGCACTCTTTCGAAGATGCGTCCCGCGCCGGCTTGTATCTGCTCCCAGACAACTTTGACGCTGCCTAAAGAACTCACGCCCGCCGCGATTTTGTTCAGCAGATAAATAAACGCTCCAAGCTGCCCAAAGCTCAGAGCGTGCGTAATCACCTCATGTCCGGCGATCCAAAGCGCCAGTGCAATGCCGACCGCCCCCAGCAGGTCCGTCACCGGCTTGATTTTCGCCCCCTGCCGCGTCACCGACATCGCCCGGTTTTTGGCTTCCAGATTCTCCGCGCTAAATCGGCGCACTTCCTGCGCCTCCGCCGAAAATGACTGAATGACGCGGATGCCGCTCAGAGTCTCCTCCATGATCGTGTTGACATCGGCCAGCTTGTCCTGCGTGTGCGTCGTCATGCTCCGAATCAGCCGGGTCAAGCGGCCAATCGTCAGCACCATCAGCGGCACCACAATCAGGGCCACCAGCGACAACTGCCAGTCAATAACCAGAATGCTGACGACGCCTCCAATGACAATGAGCGGGGCCGAGGCGACATCTTTCAGACCCGCCAAGACGCCTTGCAGCAGCGGCACATCGTTGTTGATGGTAGACATCAGCGCCCCGGTCCGCTGCCCGTTAAAGAAGCTCAGAGACAAGCTTTGCAGGTGCCGGTACACGGCATCGCGCAGCCGCACCCCCAGCCGCTGCCCGGCTTCGGCGAACCAGACCGTGTCAGCGTAGTTGAACGCAGCGCGAACGGCGAACAGCAGCACCAGCGACAAGCTCACCCACACTAGGGTCGCTTCCCCGGCCGCCACAGGATGCGAGGCGGAGTCGGCGGTCGCATTCAAGAACGGCTTCAGCACCCAGGCGACGGCAAGGTCAATCAGCGCCGCCCCCTGCGCGGCAAGAAGCGCTCCCCAAAGATACCGCTGATCAGGCTGAATGTAGGACCAAAGCCGCTGCCAGACTTGTCGGGAGTTGTTCATAATGCTTACTTAACACAACAATTACTTGATGACGAAGCGTAAACTCAGCAGCAGCACGAAAGCCAGAGCGAATAGGGCGGATGTCTGCTCACGGTTCTTCAGAGACTGCGCCCACTCAAAGCGGCCTGTTCCCGTGGTCCGGGGCCAGGGCGACGGCAGCAGGCGCGGAACGCGCCGGGTGTAATCTCGGTACGGCTCGCCGAATTTATTCGTTAAAAACTTTTCTTCGTACAAAATGGCGGCCAGATGAAACACCAAAAACAGCGTCAGCGTGAACAAAACGCCCCACACGCCAAGCCCCGAAATGAGGCCGTAGCCGACCGCCAGCAGCAGCGAGCCGAAGTACAGCGGGTTCCGCACATGGGCATATGGCCCGCCGGTCGCAATTTCAGCGTCTTTTGCAATGTAGCCCGCCGACCAGAACCGGACCACTTCGCCCAGCACGACTAAAGCAATGCCTGCCCCGTAAGCCGCCCAGCCGCCATCTCGGCGATGAAATATCAGCGACAGGGCCAGCAGCAGCAGCGGAATGAGCCAGGTAAAAACGGTGCGCCGCCGCACCAGAAACGGCGGCGGGCCGACCGGCGACGGATTTTCAGGCGGCGGGCTATTTTCAGAGTCAATCATACTGAGTTGTCAGCGAGTAAAGCCCGGACTTCCCGCCCTCCAGGGCGGGCTTTCACGGCAGGAACTACGGCACACTTCTTTTGCGATCCGGGCTTGTTTCAATCAAGTCCAGCAGCAGGGCTGCGGCGCGAGACACGCCGCCCGGCTCGCCGAGGCTTTTGGCGACCAGCTCATTCAAGCGCTCTTTGAGGGCCAGAATGCGGACAGGGTCAATCAGCAGGTCTACGGCAAGGGCGGCAATCGCTTCCGGGCTGGCGTCTTTGCCGATCAGCTCTGCGAAGATGCGCTCGTCGGCCAGAATGTTCGGCATCCCGATATGCGAAATGTTCAGGCTGCGCTTTCGCAGGAACCACTCAAACGCCATCGTCTTTGGGCCGTTGTAGACAATCACCATCGGCTTTTTTAAGA
>CAXTRL010000272.1:0-5269 GCA_964246575.1 uncultured Armatimonadales bacterium | reverse complement strand
CGTTTCCAGCATCAAAAACAAGCTGATCATCGTCACGACCGGCGGTGCGAAGCCTAAGCCGATGGTCGTGACTAAGACAAAAACCGTCATTGTCCATGACAAGGCTCCGTCCGCGCCCGCAGACGCCGGCAGCGCCGCGCCGGACCCTTCGGCTCCTACAGTTAATCAAGCCCCGCCGCCCGCAAGCGACTCCGGCAGCGCTCAAACCGCGCCCCCAGCCACCGGTGGCACGACGGGACAGTAATCATCCCGACAAAAATCAGCCCCGCAGCCACTGGCTGCGGGGCAAGTTCCTAGCGGCGTGCATTAAAAATGACTTTTGTCCCGTCGCGCTCCAGGCTGAACGGCAGCTCTTTCATGTCCGTCAGCACCTCGCGGACAGCAGATTGACGGTCCGGCGGGCAGTACAGCAGCAGAAAGCCGCCGCCGCCCGCGCCGGCGATCTTGCCGCCGGTTGCGCCGGCGTCCAGTGCGCTTTCGTACAGCAAGTCAATCTCGGCGCTGCTGATGCGGCCTGCCATCTGCTTTTTCCAGTCCCATCCCGCCTGCATCAGCCGTCCCACTTTATTCATGTTGCCTTCCGTCAGCGCAGCCTCCACTTCCGCGACTTGGTTTTTCATCCGGTCCAGCGAGACGCGCTTGTCTTCGATGTTCGCTTTCTGCTCGCTCAGAATGCTGTCCGCTTGGCGGGTAATGCCGGTGTAAAACAGCATCAGCGCTTCGCCGAAACGCCGCCGTTTTTCTTCGGCCATTTCTACCGTCGCCGCCGAAACGGAGCCATTGGCATGGAAGTCAAACCGGCGCAGATTGCCGTAAGCGGCGATATACTGGTCTTGCTTGCCGATAGGTTTTCCTAAAATGTCAATCTCAATGTGGCAGGCTTGTTGTGCCAGCGTTTCCGCCGTCACCAGAATACCCTGATAAGCATACATGGCGTGCAGCAGGCCGACCGTGACGGTACTGGACGACCCGAGGCCGCTGCCTTCCGAGGGAATATCGGCCATCGTTGCGATCTCCACGCCGCCGGTGATGCCGGTGAGGGTCATGCACTCCCGCACCAGCTCATGCTCGATCTGCTCCACGCGGTCCACCATTTCGGTGCGCGTGTAACCCACGCGGATTTTGCTGTCAAACCGCTCTTTGATGACAACGTAGATATATTTGTCAATTGCCGACGAGATGACCGCGCCGCCGTCTTTTTCGTAGTAGCCCTGAAAGTCCGTACCGCCCCCGGCAAAGGATATGCGAAGCGGCGTCTGCGTGATAATCATAAGTCTGTTTCCTGAGCCAGAGGCGCAAGTGGAATGGTATACCTATCGCCAAGAATGCAGTCGCGAAGGTGTGTGCCAGGTTCGAGACGCGCCCCTGTCAGCAGGATACTGTCAGTGACCATCGCGCCCGCTCCAATCTGAGCGTTGTCGCTTACGACGTTGCGCCCGGAAAAAGACACGTCGCTGCCGATTTGCGCGGTTGGCGCGATCCAAAGCGCAGGGTTCTCAAATTGAACCCCGGCGCGGCCTGCCAGCAGATCAAAGTTTGCCTGGCGGTACGCTTCCGGCGTTCCGGTGTCCTGCAAATAGCCGCCGAGAGGCGTCCCGTAGAGCGGCACGTTTTGGGCGAGAAGCCGGGGATAGATATCGCGCCCGAAGTCCGATGGTACGCTGGGGGGAATAAACCCGAAGATCGCCGGGTCAAGCACATACACGCCTGCGTTTGCGAGGTCGCTGAAGACTTCGGATGCAGGCGGCTTTTCCACAAATCGCGTGATGCGGCCCTCGGCGCTGAGGCCCACAACGCCTGCGGCAGTCGGGTTCGGATGCTGGAACAAGGCGACAGTGCCGATGCCCGAATGGGACGAATGGAACACCGCCAGCCGCCGCAAATCGGCATGAACCAAATTATCGCCGTAGATCACAAAGAACGGCGCGTCGCCAAGAGCGCTTTCGGCGGCTTTGACGCCGCCTGCCGTGCCTTGCAGCGTGTCCTCAAAGAAGTAGTGCAGGCGAACTCCTGCAAAGCTTTCGCCGAAATAATCCGGGATTATTTGAGGCCGATGAAACAAGTTGATCGCGGCTTCGGTCACACCCTGGCCCGACAGCCAAACCAAAGTGCGTTCCAGCAGCGGCGCTCCGACAACCGGCACCATCGGCTTCGGCAGAAAGGTCGTCAGCGGGCGCAGCCGGGTTCCTTCTCCAGCCGCCAGTATCATTGCTTTCAAACTGCTATCGCTTTCATATGCTCATTGTAGCATATCGGCGCTGGTTGACTTGCCCGCTCATCGCCGCCATAATACGCTTATGGAAAAAAAAGCGATACACACCGAAGCCGGGCCGTTGCAGGGAGCGCCTTATACGCCCGCCGTCCGGGTCGGTCCGTTTCTGTACATCTCCGGCCAGCTTCCGCTGGACCCTGCGACCAGCCGGATCGTGGAAGGGGACTTTGAAACCCAGGTCCGTCAGTGCCTGCGGAACTTGGCGTCCATTCTGAAGCAGGAAGGTCTTGGGCTGGACAATATCGTCAAGACGACTATCTTTTTGAAGGATCTGAACAACTTTGCGGCTCTGAACACGGTCTACGGCCCGTATTTCACAGGGGTCAAGCCCGCGCGTTCTACAGTAGAAGTGGCCCGGCTGCCTCTGGATGTCATGGTAGAGATTGAAGCCATCGCCGTCGCGCCGGACGACTAATCGTCGGTATTCGCCCGCTGGGCGCGTGCGCCGAAGAACGTCATGACCGCGCCAAACACCAGCAGGCACGCGCCCCAATCCCGGTTCAGGATAAGATGTACCCCCGGTGTGATGATCGGGTGCAGCAAGCCGTCTACAAGCAGTATTGCGCCGACAAGCAAAAAGAAGAGGCCAACGGGCAGGCGTAAGTCCAGCATGATTTTCTCCTAAGTCGCGTATGATCGCTTTATGGCCCTGCTACCAAAGCAGGGCATTGACAATGACCGCGACAACCAGCACGATGATCCCAAAAACGGCCGGACGCTGGAACCAGGGCAGGTGGGCGTCGGAGTCGGGGCGCGGCGTTTCCGAGTAAACCAGCCCCTTCAGCTCTTCCAGCGGCTTTGGTTTCGTCACGAGGCTGATTAAATAAGTCGCCAGCGCTCCGATACAAAACGCGATAAAAGCCCGCCAGAAGTTACCGGCCTGCGGGGTCGAGTAGTGGAACACGCCATGCACGGTCAGAACGTAGTGCGTGACTGCGCCCAAGGTGCCGATGATCAGCCCCCAAAACCCGCCCCACGGCGTTGTCCGCTTCCAGAACATGCCAAACAAAAATGTCCCCAGCAGCGGGGCGTTGACAAAGCCGAACACGGTCTGCGTGAAGTCCATGATGCTGGGGGCGCTGGCCGCAATATATGCCGTGCCAACACTTGCCAGCACGCCGAACACGGTTGCGATGCGTCCGACGTTTAAGTAATGCCTGTCGTCCCGGTCCTTCACCATGTACGCCTGGTACAAATCGTAGGTGAACACCGTGTTAAAGGCCGTGGTGTTGCCCGCCATGCCCGACATAAAAGACGCCAGCAGCGCAGTCAGGCCGAGGCCCAGCATCCCAGCAGGGTAGTAGTGCTGCATCAGCAGCGGCAGGGCGTTATTGTAGGAAAGCGACGGATCAGCGGAATGTCCGATTTGCGGGTACAGCGGCAAAACTAACAAGCCGGGAAAGATGACCAGGAATGGAAAAAAGATTTTTGGAATGGCTGCAATCAGCGGCGTCCGCTGCGCAGAATTGAGGTCCTTAGCAGCCAGCGCCCGCTGAATGACCAGAAAATCCGTGGTCCAGTAGCCGAATGACAGCACAAAACCGAGACCAAGCACGATGCCAGGCCAGGTAATGTGCATGGAATTGGTCGCTTCGTGGTCCGTGCCCTGCCAGGTATGCATGAAATTCGGCGGGACATGGCTGGCCGCGCCCGACCAGCCGCCGGCGGCCAGCACGCCGACAATGACAAGCGGCGCGAGGCCCAAAACAATTAAAAAGAATTGCAGGACTTCGTTGTAAATGGACGAAGTCAAGCCGCCAAGCGCCGTGTAGACCAGAACGACGCCCGCCGCCATCCAAATCGTGAGATTGATGTCCCAGCCCAGCAGGTCATGGAAGACTAGTCCCATGCCGTACATGGAAACCCCAGACAAGACCAGCGTGCTGACCGCAAATGTGAGGGCATTGACCGCGCGAGTCGGCTCGTTGTAGCGCTTTTGCAGGTATTCCGGCACGCTGCGAGCTTTGGAGCCGTAATAGAACGGCATCATGAAGATGCCAAGAAAGACCATCGCCGGGATCGCGCCGATCCAGTAGAAATGGGCCGTCATCCAGCCATATTCCGCGCCCTGTGAGGCCATGCCGAGGACTTCAAGCGCCCCAAGATTGGCGGAAAGAAAAGCCAGGCCCGTCACCCAGGCGGGAATGGAGCGCCCGGACAAGAAGAAATCTTCGCTGCTTTTCATCTTCCGGCTAACCCAAAAGCCGATGCCCAGCACAAAGATAAAATACGAGGCAATGATGAGGTAATCTACCGGACTGGCGGTCAGCAGTTTTGTCGTTGAATGCTCCATTGCTTTTCCTTTAGTGGCGGCAGTAAAAGCAAATGCCCTGGAGTGAGACTCCAGGGCATTTGCTTTATCACAGCGGTTAGGCTGTGATGTCCTTCTTAGAAGGGCGACCACGACGGCGCGGGGTTTCCGGCGTGGCGGACACTTCCACCGGGTTTGCAATGCGCTGGGCGGCTGCCCGCTGGCCGCGCATCTCGCCGCCGCGCCGACCGATCTCGGCGTAGAACTCAGTTCCACGCTCGCGCTTGACTGTCTCGCCGCCTTTGCGCCCGATGCTCTGGTAGAACGACGCTCCATAACGGCTCTTAACGGTCTCGCCGCCCTTGCGTCCGGCTTCGCGGGCGAGGTCTGGGTTTGCGGCGAAGCCGCCTTCTTTGTCATGATCGTGGGAGCCGCGATGGGCGTCTGCGATCTTCTTTGCTCCTTCGGAGCCTGCGGTTGGTCCTGGTTTTGCCATAATAGTTTCCTTCAGTGTACTGCTTTCTTAAGGATTGGGTGGTGCTGTATCGTGAAGCTTACTCGGCTTGTGCGGTAAGCTGTTCTTTGGTATCCTGAGCGGCTTGTTTGCCGGCATCCACGGCCTCAGTAATCCGGGACTTCTGATCTTCGGCGATGCCTTTGCCCTTATCTACCAAATCTTGAGCGCTGTTTTGCGCGGTTGCAGCGGCATCGGTCGCTTTTGTTGTGATGCCGGTGACGGTGCTTTT
>CAXTRL010000271.1:0-5276 GCA_964246575.1 uncultured Armatimonadales bacterium | reverse complement strand
GCTCCGCAAAAAGGATGCCTGTAGTTACGTCAACTATTTATGAGATACCTTCTAGGCACTCTGTCCATTCCCGCTGGTAACTAGGGGAATTTTGCTGAAAACCTGTGGAATAGGAAAATATCCCTTTCACAAGAATAGTGAGTGTTAGTGCGGCTATGGTTGCGGAAACCAACCCAAACAAGACTTCGCATCGGGACGCGATTTTTGCAGTCAGCAGGGCAGACACCGCGCTCGCCAGAGACAACCCCACACCCAAATAGCTGCAACCGCCGAAAAATCCGGAGCAAACTCCCAGGACAACGGCCACTAGGCAGGCCACAATGTTTCGATAAGGGGCGATAATCGGAAATGCAGATAGCTTTAACGCGCCGGTGAAAGTGCCACAGGTGATAGCAAACAATAAAAGCATCAATGTGCCGAAGCTCATAGTTTTACTTTGACAGCGGTTTGCGGGAAAAGCAAGTACGAAAAGCGGACTAAAATTAAGTGTCAGCGAGCGGCGGCGAAGTTCCAGAGCGGGCGAGCGTTGGAAAGATCGTCGGTGCTGGCAAAAGTATATTCTACTTTTCGGGCGTCCAGCATGGCGAGAGACTTCCACGGGATGCAGAACACGTCGCCTGACAGCCGCGTCACTTGCGAGTGGGCCAAAAGTTCTTCGCAGCCCTGCGTCCGGTCTTCCGCTGTGCGGAACTTAATGTAAGCGTTTCTCAAGCACATCCCTACTTTCAAGAACTCCCTGCTTTCAATCTCAGCTCCTCAGATTAACCTCTTAATTTCACTGTGTTTCTCTTCTGCATAATTCGTGCCAACTTGGTCTGATTGCCGGTATTTTCTGAAATCAGCGGGCAAACGCACATTGATTGACACCCGGCGGTACCTGTGGTATGATATTGATAAGAGGAAGGCAGCGCAGACGATCATGCAAGACGACGAAATTATCCTGTCCCCAGTGAAATACAAAGAGCTGGAACATGAGCTAGGACATCTCACCACCACCGGGCGGCGCGAAATCGCTGAGCGGATCAAGGACGCCCGCGCGATGGGGGATCTCAGTGAAAACTTTGATTACCATGACGCCAAGCGCCAGCAGGGCTTTTTGGAAGGCCGGATTGACAACATCAAGCAGATGCTGGAACGCGCCAAAATCGCCGAATACGAGACCGGCGGCGACATTGCAGCTTACGGCTCGACGGTTAAGATCCACGACATCGCTTACGAAGAAGATTTAGAATACAAAATTGTCGGCGTCATGGAAGCCGACACGTCCCAGAACCGCATCTCAAATACATCGCCGCTTGGAAAAGCCCTGCTCGGCCACAAAGTCGGTGAAATCATTGAAGTGCAGACACCCGCCGGCGTAGATAAGTATGAAATACTTTCCATTGCCTAAGTCACTCTCCTTAATATGGTGGGTATACTGTCCATGTGGAAACAACCCAATCCCCAGAGATAGTACAGTCTTCAGCGCCTTCTTCCGCTCAATCTTCGCAGGCTTCTTCCGGCTTCTTGGCGGTCGCGGAGACGATGCGGCGGGCGGCCGACCAGATTGAAACGGTTCTTGTCGGCAAGCGCCCGGCGGTGGAGCTGGCCCTGACGGCGTTTCTTGCAGGCGGTCATCTGCTCATTGAAGACATTCCAGGTGTCGGCAAGACAACATTAGCCAAAGCACTCGCCCGCGCTTTGGGATTGGCGTTCAAGCGGGTCCAGTTCACGCCCGACCTGCTGCCCGCCGACATCACCGGCACCACCATCTTCAACCAGAAAACCGCCCAGTTTGAGTTCCGGGAAGGCCCGGTGTTCGCCAACATCGTGCTGGCCGATGAGATCAACCGCGCTACTCCCAAAACCCAGTCCAGCTTGTTGGAGTGCATGGAAGAGCAGCAGGTAACGACCGACGGCATTACTTATGTGCTACCGCATCCGTTTTTTGTGGTCGCCACTGAAAACGATATTGAGTCGCACGGCACGTATCCTCTGCCCGAAGCCCAGCTTGACCGCTTTTTGCTGCGCTTGTCCCTGGGCTACCCGGACGCTGCCGAGGAAAGCCGGATTTTAGACCGGCAGACGCGCATGAAGCCGCTGGACACGCTGGAGCCGGTCACTAGCCGTGAGGAAATCCTGCGCTTGCAGACGGAAAGCCGCGCCGTCTTCATCGCCCCCGCCCTGCGCGACTACATTGTCGCTCTGGTGGGCGCAACCCGCACGCATCCCCTGACTGCACTGGGAGCCAGTCCGCGCGGCTCTTTGGGCCTGCTTCATGCGTCCCAGGCGTATGCCGCCGTGCAGGGCCGCACCTATGTCCAGCCCGACGACATCAAGCGCCTCGCCGTTCCCGTGCTGGCCCACCGCCTCATCCTGCGCCCCGAAACCCGCGTCAAGCACGTTTCTGCCCCCTCCATCGTAGAAGAAATACTTGGCCGCGTTCCTGTGCCGACCGCTTTATAGTCCCTGTTCCAGCGTCAGCAGCGTTTCCTTGCGCGGCAGTCCGCCGCCGTATCCGGTCAGCCTGCCGCTCGCGCCTATGACCCGGTGGCAGGGGACAACGATAAACAGTGGGTTGCAGCCGTTGGCATGGCCTACGGCGCGGCAGGCTTTTGGAGCGCCGATCTGCCGGGCGATCTCACCGTAGGTGGCTGTTGTGCCATAAGGAATGAGCGTTAGCGCCGCCCAAACCAGCTTCTGGAATTCTGTTCCAACCGGAGCCAGAGGCAAGTCAAATGCCCGCCGCCGACCGGCGAAGTAGTCTTCTAATTGCTGCCGAACGTCCGTCAAAGGCGCGGCTTCGTCTTTCCGCAGCCAGTCCCCGCCAATCTGCGGCCTGCGCCGTGACTCCTCCAAGTAAAGGCCCGTCAACGCGGCGCCGTCGGAGGTCAGCAAAAGCGGGCCGACGGGACTTTCTGCATAGGTATAGAATACGATCATTTCCGGTTTCTTTTCCCTCCTGACTTTGATGGAAGCATTATAGCCGATGCCACTCTGCATATCTCGCTGTCGCGCTTCTTGCAGTGCGCCGGGTACAATAAATTCTGTGAAACGCTTTGTGCTGAACATTGCCGGCTTGTTTGTGGCGATTGTCGCGGTCTTGTTCGGGCTGACCTCCTTGTACCTCATGGCGGCGATTCTGTGGCTCATCCCAGCCGTTTCTTATTTGATGGGCTGGCTGATGCTGGAAGGACTGGAATGCGAGCGGACGCTGCCGCTGTCGGCGACGGCGGGAGAGTCGGTGGAGCTGACGTACACACTGATCAATACCGGACGGCTGCCCAAATTCTACCTGCTGGTGCGGGATACCCTGCCGCGCGGGTTCGCCCTCGCTGCCGGGCCGCCCCCGCTGGTGCTGGGGCTGTGGCCGGGCGAAACGCGCCAAACGTCGTGCCGGATTGAAGCACGGCAGCGCGGCGTGGTTGCGCTGGGGCCGGCGTCTGTTTTTTCCACCGACCCAGTAGGTCTGCAGACGTTCTTTCGGAAGATGCCGTCGGTGTTGGAGATGGTGGTCTACCCGTCTGTGCTGCCCCTGCGCTCGTCCTGGCTTTCCGGTGCGGCGGCGGGCCTGCGCGGCGGGGCGAATGCCCTGGTGCGCGGCGACGGCGACGATTTCTATGGGGTACGCGACTACGGGCTGGGCGACGCGCTGCGCCGGGTGCACTGGCGCACGACCGCCCGGACCGGCAAGCTGGCCGTGACCGAGTACGCGCAGGGCGTGACGCTGGACGTGACAATTGCGCTTGACCTGTATGAAGGCGCGTACAAAGGCACCGGCAGCGACGAGCATTCGGCCCTGGAAGTCGCGGTTTCTTTGGCCGCAACTCTCCTCAATGACCTGCTGCACCGGGGCCACACGGTCCGCCTGCTGACGGCAGGTGACCGAGGTGAAAGCTTGGCGGCGCGGAGCGTGGAAGACATGCCGCTGTTTTTGGAGAAGCTGGCGCGGGTCCAGGCTGATTCGCTTCAGCCGCTGGCAGAAGTCTTAGCCGAAGACCAAGCAAGCCGCCCGCGTCAGGCGGCCCTGATGGCGATTACGCCGGACTGGCCCAGTTCGCGCCTATCCGAAGCGCTTGGGGACACGGTGGGCGGTACGGGTGTGTTTGCCTTAGATGCCGCCTCGTTCCGCACCGGCACGCCGGGTCTGCCGCAATCGCTGTTAGGGCCGGATGTCACTGTGATCCGGCGCGGCGATGATTTGGCGGCTTTGCTGGGGAGCAGCATAGGCAGCATAGAAGGAAGCGACGATGGCTGGAACAGATAGCGCTTTGGGGCGGGAACACAGCGAACAGGCGGGAGCGCCTAGCTTGCCGCTGTATGCGGCGGGGTTTGTGATTACGCTGTGCGGCATTCTTGCGGCAAACGCGGCGCTGACCGAACCGGATTATGGCTGGATGACGGACACGATCCTGCTGTCCGGCCTCGGCTTCTTATTTTCCTACGGCTGCCGCCGATTTGGGATTGCACCGCACCTGCTGGACTACGGCTTCGCCGGGGGCGCCGCCATTCTGCTGGCCTGCGTCGCCGCCCGGCAGTTTAACTTGGTGCAGCTTTTGCCGCAGGGCGCGGACCAGCCTGACCTGCGGCTGCTGTGCGCCCTGGTCTGGGCCGGCACGCTCTGGGCCTGGGCGCTTCGTTCCGACAACCGGGTCGTCGGGACAACCGTGCCGGCAATGGCCGTGCTGGGCATGGCGGCGACGATTGATGTCAACACGCCGGTGCTGGTCTGCTTCGGCGTCTTTATCTTGACCGTTATATTTCTGCTGATCCACCAGAACTTTCTGCAAAACCGGGGACGCGCCGCCGGGCTATCTTCTACCGGGCAGCTTTCTTCCGGGCAGCCGCGCCTGCTGCTGGCCCAAGTGGCTCAAGCCCTGCTTTGCGGTGTGGCCGTGCTGGTGATTGGGCTTCTGGTCATCGTGCCGGCGCAGGTCGTTTTTTCGCACCTCTCGCTGGCCCAAGCCATTCGCCATCTGGCCGCAATCCAGGTGGACCCCGGCAACCCGAACGCCATCCAGCGGTTTTCCGACGAAGACAACTTGGCGATCGGCACCGGGGATGCCTGGTCGTCCAGCCCGGATGTCGTCATGCGGGTCACGCCGAGCGACGGCCAGCCGCACTACTGGCGCGGGCGCACTTATGACGTTTACACTGGCGACGGCTGGCAAAGCTCTTTAGAAAACGATACGCAGCCGGCGTCTCCCGCAAGCACGATCCTCGGCGGCATAAGCGAGCTTGTCGGTTACAAGCTGCCCCCCCGCCTAACCCCCGGCGATCTTGGGCAGGTTTCCACT
>CAXTRL010000270.1:0-5317 GCA_964246575.1 uncultured Armatimonadales bacterium | reverse complement strand
CGGTACACACGCGCCGCGTCGGAGCGATGCACCCCCGGCCAGCGGTTCGCGCCGTCGCCGATATACGCCGACACGCCCGCTTTCCGCGCGATGCCGATCAGCGCCGGCACAAAGCCGTGATCCCCCGGCCCATGCACCGACGGGGCCAGGCGCACACTGGCCGCACGCACGCCGCGTTCCGCCAGGGCGTTGGCGGCTGCTTCCGACTTGCGCGGAAAGGCGTCCGGCGCGGGCGTGTTTTCAGTCACCACGCGCCCTGGGGCGAGCATTGCCAGTCCCGACGTCGTTAGCAGCGGGCGGTCCGATCCAACCAGTGCCCCGCCCATTGCTTCAATCGCCGCTTTGTCCACCGCGCACACTTCCGCAAAGCGCGAAAAGTCATGGATAAAGCCGAGGTGCGCCACGCCCTCGCAAGCATCCGCCCCACGCCGCAACACGTCTGTTTCTTCCAGCGTCCCGCGCAGCACGTCGGCCCCGGCGGCGGCGAGGGCCGCCGCGCCTTCTTCCGACCGAGCCAGACCCAGGACACTGTGTCCTGCGCCGATCAGCTCACTGACGACCGCCGAGCCGACAAACCCCGTCGCTCCCGTCACAAATACTTTCATGGTTTTCTCCTGTTGAGTTCGCGCATTTAGTTCTCGTAGTTCATCTGCTCAAGATCGGCAATCAGGCCCGGCCCGGTCGGGTGCCAGCCGAGCTTTTCCTGCGTTTGTGAACCCGAAGCGGGCATGTCCAGCCCAACAAACATACCCATCCATCCGAAGTGGGCAGCCGCCTCCTCCGGGGATAAAGATACCACCGGCATCTTTAAGCCCGAGCCAAGCGTCTCGGCGATGTCGCGTGCCGGAATGCCTTCTTCCGCAACCGCGTTGTACCGGGCGCCTGCTTCCCCTTTTTCCAGCGCCAGCCGGTAGAGGCGGGCCACGTCGAGGACATGCGCCGCCGGCCAGCGGTTTTGGCCGTCACCCACATATGCCGAGACGCCTTTCTCGCGGGCGATGGCGACTAAGGGGCTGATGAGGCCCTGCTTCACGGGGTCGTGAACTTGGGGCAGCCGCATTACCGACACGTTCACACCCGTCGCCGCTACCGAAACGCCTGCAAGCTCTGAAGCGACACGCGGGTTTGGATTGTTGGGATTGAAAACATCTTCGGTCGCGATTTGGCCCGGCCCAGCGCTTCCCATTCCCGTCCCGGAAGTGATGACCAGCGGGCGGCTTGTGCCTTGCAGCGCGGCCCCAAGCGCTTCAATGGCCCGCCGGTCCTTTTCGCAGTTTGCCGCGAAATTGGAGAAATCGTGGTCAAAGGCTAAGTGAATGACGCCGTCCGATGCCGCCGCGCCGCGTGTCAGGCTGTCCGAATCTTCCAGCATTCCGAGATGCGCTTCCGCGCCGGTAGCCGCGAGTGCCTGAGCAGCCGCCTCCGAGCGCACCATGCCAAGCACTTGATGACCGGCGCCGAGCAGTTCCGAAACAACGGCGGAGCCGATAAAGCCGGAGGCCCCTGTGACAAAAACTTTCATGTTTTTCCTTCTTTCGTTATCCTTCCGAGATTGAATGTAAACTATACCGTACCGTTTACATAGCTGTCAACCCCGTAGTAATAATTTTCATTGAAGGCTATAATCTTCTTATGTCAAGACGAGGCCATGATCTGCGGGAACACATTCTTTACGCCGCGAAAACCGTGTTCCTGGAAATGGGATTTGAGCGTGCCTCTATGGACGTCATTGCGGCACGCGCCCAGACCTCGAAGCGCACCCTGTACGCCCACTTTGAGAGCAAAGAAAAGCTGTACCTGGCGATTATTGAGATTGTCCGCGAAATGTCCCTTTCCAAGCTGAGGACGCCAGGGGACTACTCGGATGACCCCACCGAGGCGCTGGTCCTGTTTTGCGGGCGGGTTCTGGAAGGCCTGCTTTTCACCTGGACGATCCGCATGTGCCGCATGAGTATTGCGGAAGCGGAGCGGTTTCCCGAAGGGGCCGCGCGGTACTTTGACGTGATCTTTTCCGCGCCTCACGCGCGTTTGAGCGTCTATCTTCGAGAGACATTTGGACTGCCCGAAGCGAGGAGCGCGTCAGCGGCGCAGGAGCTTCTCAGCCGGGTCATTCACCCGCGCTTTTCGCGGGCGCTGTTTGGACTCGACGCTCTGGCCGAGCAGATGGACGACGACATCAGAGCGGACTTTGATTTGGGTCCAATTCGCGAAGCGGTCGCGGAACTGATCACTTCCCTCGGCTGATCGCCCCCTAGCCCCCAATAATGGGGGAACAAGAAGGGCAGGCAGGATAAAAAAGGCAGGCACGGAGACCTGCCCCTACGGGTTCTCTTTCTAATCCGGCTCCCCCATTATTGGGGGTAGGGGGGGCAGACTTTCTACCCAGTTTCTTAGGCTGCGCGGAGCAGGGGAAGCAGGTCGCCTTCGGCGGGTTCGGAAGACGGTGCGGCGGCTCCGGCGATCAAGTCCAAAAAGGCGGCAACGACATGGGGGTCGAAGTGCGTGCCGGCCAGGGAGCGGACATGCTCCAAAGCTTTCGCTTCCGGCCAGGCAGGGCGGTAGGGGCGGTCCGAGCGCAGGGCGTCCCACACGTCCACAACTGCGAACAAGCGGGCGGCCAGCGGGATTTCAGGGCCGCGCAGGCCGCGCGGATACCCGGAACCGTCCCACTTTTCGTGGTGGCAGTACGGAATGTCCAGCGCCGGACGCAGAAACGCAATCGGGGCCAGCATGTCGTATGCGTCCTGCGGATGGCGGCGCATCACCCGCCACTCGGTCGGGGTCAGGTTGTCGGTTTTCAGGAGAATGCGGTCGGGAACGCCCATTTTACCGATGTCATGCAGCAGGGAGCCGCGCCGGATTGGGACCAGCGCGGCGTCGCCCAGACCCAGCGCCCGGGCCAGCCGCTCGGCAAGGTCGGTGACGCGGCGGGAATGGCCTTCGGTTTCCTGGTCGCGCAGGTCTAAAGCGCGACCCCAGCCTTCAATGGTCGCTTCATACGCTTCAATCAGCTCTTGATTTGTGCGCTGAACGTCCTGGAACATGGTGGCGCTGTCAATAGCGATGGCGGCCTGACCGGCCAGAACGTCCAAACGCTCCCGCCAGCCGGCGTCAGGCAGCAGCGGGCGGCGATGGAACACTTCGAGTATTCCCTTCAGCGTTCCCTTGGCGACCAGCGGCACGGCCCAGTAGGCGGCAAAGCTTTCCGAGGCCAGCAGAGGATTTCCCGCAAAAACTTCCGGCGTCCAGGTGAGATTGGACAGCTCCACCGCGCTTCGCTGCCGCGCGGCCCGGCCTGCCGGGCCGACGCCGACCGCCTGCGGGGCCAGATCAAGCACACTGCGTTCCAGCCCGCAGGCGGCGGCATACGTCAGATCTTCCGTTTGGGGGTCACATGTCAGCACAGCCGCCGCATCCACCCCAAGCTGCGCCCGCACTTGTTCCAGCACCAGCGACAGCGTGGCATCCATTTCGGGGCTGGACATGATGGCAAGGTCAATTTGATGCAGGGCGGCGCTCTGCTGGACGCGCTGCTCCAAATGCTGGTTCAGGGCCAGTATCTTTTCCTGCGAAGTCCGCCGAGCCGTGATGTCTTCCACTACGGCAATGGAAAACAGCGGGCAGCCCGCGCTGTCCCGCACCAGCGACAGCGTCAAATCCGCCCATACCGGGCTGCCATCCGACCGGCAGTAACGCTTTTCCGCTTGGTAGCCGTCGCGCCGGCCTTCCTGCAAGTCCCATTGAAGCTGAAGATTGGCCGGGGAGTCATCCGGGTGGGTCAGCCGGGCCATCGCCAGGCCCTCAAGCGCGTCCGCCGAATAATCCAGCATTTTTTGGAAAGCTGGGTTGGTCCGGGAAAGCCGCCCGTTTAGATCAATGCGGGCGATGCCGATGCCGGCGGCGTCAAAGATCGTCCGAAGCTGTTCTTCGCTTTCCCGCAGCGCTTCTTCGGTGCGGCGGCGGGCGGAGATGTCCTGCACCGTGCCTTCATAATACTGCAACGCGCCACCTGCATCGCGGACCGCCCGCGCGTTTTCGGTGACCCACAGCAGCGTGCCGTCACGCCGCCGAATTTGCGACTCGAAATTGGTCACGGTTTCGTCCTGTTCCAGCCGGCGCTGGAACTCAGCGCGGCGGTGCGGGTCTACATACAAGTCTCGCCCGGCGTTAAGCTGCCGGGCCATCAGTGACTCCGGCGACTCGCAGCCGTAAATCTGAGCCAGCGCGGCGTTCGCCCGCAGGTAGTGGCCTTCGGGAGAAGTTTGATACATGCCGATCAGCGCCCGCTCAAACAAAGTGCGGTACACTTCTTCCGCACGGCGCAAGCGGTCTTCGCGGGGCTGATGCCGGGCCAAATCCAGCAGGACACCACTCCAAAGTTTTTGCCGCCCCAGCGATAAACAAGACAGCACGAGTTCCACAGGCACAAAAGAACCGTCACGTGGGCAGGCGTTCAAGCGCAGCGTATGCCCCCGTGTTTTCGAGTCCAGCAGGGAGCGTGGGAAGGCCGGCAGAAGCGTGCAGACACTTTCACCCAGCACGTCGCCGGCCCGGCAGTGGAACATCCGCTCCGCCTCGGCATCAAATGAGCAAATATGGCCCGCATCGTCCAAAGTAAATGTTGCGGCGGGAGCAGTCTCGGAAGGAGCAGGCATTGAGGCAGGCATAGGATTTTATCGGCGGTTTCAGGCGACATCTTAAGACAGCCGCAGGGAACGCGCGGGAAATCGGCAAAAACGGGGTAAAATAGTCGTCAATGTCAGAAGCACCCAAAGATGCGGCGATGCGCCACGCCCGGCCACGCGCGGCGGTTTCCGCTGAAGAAAAAGCGCTGATCGAGCGCTGCAAGCGCGGCGACTTGGCGGCGTTCAACGATCTGGTCCGCAAGTACGAGAAGCAGGTGTACAACTTCGCGTATCGCTTGACCGGCAACTACGACGACGCAAACGATGTCGCCCAAGATGCGTTCCTGCGCGTGTTCAATGCCATCGGCACGTTTCGCGGCGACTCGTCGTTCTCCACTTGGCTGTTTCGCATCACGACCAACGTCTTTCTGGACGAGCGCAAAAAAGCCAAGTCGCACCCCCAAACTTCTCTCGATGAATATTTAGAGCTGGGCGAATCCAGCGTCGCCCGCCAGATTGAAGACCCGTCCCCTACCCCGGAAGCTGTACTGGAAGAATCCGAGCGTGCCTTGATTTTGTCAAAGGCCGTTGGTGACTTGCCGGAATACCAGCGGGCGATGGTGACGCTCTACCACGGCCAGCAGAAGTCCTATGAAGAAATCGCCGAGATTATGGATCTGCCGATTGGCACG
>CAXTRL010000269.1:262-5333 GCA_964246575.1 uncultured Armatimonadales bacterium | reverse complement strand
CACCCTCCCCTGCCCGGCAGTATACTAAAAGCAACACACCTAAGAAACTTGGACGAGTTAGGCACAAAGACAACAATGGCGCTGGACGAGAAATACGACTTTCACGCAATCGAACAAAAATGGCAGGCGCGTTGGGACGCGGCGGATCTGTATCATGCCGAGATTGACCCCACGCGGCCCAAGTATTACGGCCTTGAAATGTTCCCCTACCCGTCCGGGTCCGGGCTGTCAGTGGGACATTTCAAGAATTATGCGCCGACCGATGCGTTTCTGCGGCTGAAGTCCATGCAGGGCTATAATGTCCTGCACCCGATGGGCTGGGATGCGTTTGGGCTGCCCGCCGAAAACGAAGCCCTGAAGCGGCGGGTCAATCCGGGGCCGATGGTTCGGGAGTTTGCGGCAAACTACAAGCGGCAGATCAATTTAATCGGCATGGCGTATGACTGGGACCGTGAAATCAATTCCAGTGATCCGGCCTACTACAAGTGGACCCAGTGGATTTTTCTATTGCTGTACAAGCAAGGTCTGGCCTACCGGCAGAACGCGCCGGTCAACTGGGACCCTGTTGAGAAGACGGTGCTGGCGAACGAAGAAGTCGTTAACGGGCGCGGCTGGCGGTCAAATGCTCTCGTTGAGAAGCGGTATATCCCGCAGTGGTACTTGAAGGTCACCGCCTATGCCGAGCGGCTGCTGTCGGGGCTGGACACGTTAGACTGGCCGGAAGGGGTCAAGCAGCAGCAGCGCAACTGGATCGGGCGCAGTGAAGGCGCGGAAGTGACGTTTGCGGTAGAAGGCCCCCTAGCCCCCACCATCGTTCAAACGGGGCGGGGAACCGGAACAGCCGCCTCCGAAACCTCTGACTCCCCCATTATTGGGGGCGGGGGGGCTTCCATCACCGTTTTCACCACCCGGCCCGATACGCTTTGGGGAGCGACGTTTCTGGTGCTGGCCCCGGAGCATCCGCTGGTCGATGTGCTGACGACGGACGCGCAGCAGGGCGCGATCAGCGCCTATGCGGCGCGGGCGGGGCGCGAAACGGAGATGGACCGGCAGGCGGAAGGGCGCGAAAAGACCGGCGTCTTTACGGGCGCGTATGCGTCCAACCCAGTCAACGGCGAACGGGTGCCGATCTGGATTGCCGATTATGTTTTGATGGGCTACGGCACCGGCGCGATCATGGCGGTTCCGGCGCATGACCAAAGAGATTTCGATTTCGCCCGCAAGTTCGGTCTGCCGGTTGTTCCCGTGTACCAGGAACCCGGTGCGGAAGTCAGCGGCGAGACCATGACGGCGGCGACCACCGACAAAGGCGTTCTTGTCAACAGCGGGCAGTTTGACGGGCTGGCGTATTCCAAAGAAACCGTGAAGCGTGTCGCGGCCTGGCTGGAAGAGAATGGCACGGGCAAGCCGGTTGTGACGTATCGGTTCCGGGACTGGCTGGTGTCGCGTCAGCGCTACTGGGGCGTTCCGATCCCGATTATCCACTGCCCGGTGCATGGCGAGGTGGCCGTTCCCGACGATCAACTGCCGGTGCTGCTGCCTGATGTTGAAAATTACCAGCCGACCGGAACCGGCGAAGGGCCGCTGGCGGCGATTGCGGAATTTGTCGAAACGAACTGCCCGGTCTGCGGCGGCCCCGCCAAGCGTGAGACCGACACGATGGCCGGGACCGCCTGCTCGTCCTGGTACTTCCTGCGCTTCGCCGACCCAAACGATGCAGACGCGCCGTTCTCGCGTGAGGCGGTTGACTACTGGCTGCCGGTAGACACCTATGTCGGCGGCGCGGAACACGCGGTCAGCCACCTGCTATATTCGCGCTTCTGGACCAAAGTGCTGCACGACGCCGGTTTGATTGGTTTTGACGAGCCATATCAGCGTTACCGCAATCAAGGCATGATGCTGGCTTACACGCCGGGCCGGAACACGCTGGCGGACGAAGACGCAGGCGAAACGGAAGGCAGCGACGAAAAGATTGACGACTGGAAAGCCGTCAAGCCCGAAGATTTAGGGCGCTTTGATGCAAACGAGATCGTCTACCGCTGGGCCAAGATGTCCAAGTCGTCGGGCAACGTCGTGACGCCTGACGAGGCCGCCGAGCGGTTCGGCGCGGACAGCCTGCGCGTCTACGAGATGTTTGTCGCGCCCTTTGACGAAACCGTGCAGTGGAGCGAGGAGGGCATTCGCGGCTCGTCCAAGTTCCTGGCCCGCGTCTACCGTTTGGTGGCGCAGGTCAGCGGCGGCTGGTCTCCCGGCTGGCGGGACCGTGTTGGTGATGCCGCCGGAAAAGACCAGGATCTGCGGCGCAAGACCCATCAAACATTGCTGCGCGTGGCGGACGATCTGGAAAACTTCCGCTTCAATACGGCAGTCGCGGGCCTAATGGAATGGACAAACGCGATGTACGAAGTCGCAAACGCCTTGCCTTCCGGCACGCGCTCAGCGGCTTTAGACGAGGCCGTTGAGTATTTCGTGCTGGCGCTTGCGCCGTTCGCCCCGCATCTGGCCGATGAGCTTTGGACAGTTGGCCTCGGCCAGTCCGGCTTTTTGTACCGGCACCCGTGGCCGCAGGCGGACCCGGTGGTCGCCAAGAACGACGAAATCACCCTGGTGGTCCAGGTTAACGGCAAAGTCCGCGACAAGCTGACCGCGCCTGCCGATCTCAGTCAAGATGACTTGCAGGCGTTGGCCCTCGCCAGTCCGAAAGTCGTGGAAGCGCTGAGCGGGAACGCGCCAAAGAAAATCATTGTCGTCCCCGGCAAGCTGGTCAACATCGTTCTCTAACGCGGCACGGCAAGCGCTTCGGCCAATTCCTCGGGCCGCTGTGAGCCGACAAGAACACGGCGGCCATCACGGAGCGCCACCTGGACGCCGCGATTGCCGCGAGCGTTCAAGGCCGTGTTCTTGCCCCAGCCCCGGATGCCCCAGCCGCCGTAGTCGGCCAGGGGCGCGTAGGTAACGGCCTCGGCGGAGGCGATTTCCCGGAGCGCGATCTGCCGGCGGTACAGCGGCAGCAGTGCGCCGAATGTCACAGTCAGCTTGGTTTCGGTGACGGTTGTTTTCAAGCAAAGCAGGTTACAGGGAAGGCCAAGCAGCAGCACAGGCCAAATCAGCCCCGTAACGGCACCCGATAAGGCAACGGCGACTGCCGATAATCCCAGCGCTCCGTAAGCAATGGCTGCAAACGCCTGCGTTTCGTTAAACTTGGTCATTTCGGTGTTCTCCTACAACTTGGGACACCGCTCGCCCAAAAAAGTTGCACGGACTGTTTATTCACGGAGGATACACCTATGCAGGATGTACGGATACGCATTGCCCTGGTTGTGGTTTGTCTCGCCTGCCTGCTCGGCAGCGGCTTTGTTTTGGTCAAGGGCCGTCAAGCAGCCCCGCCGCCGATTGTGTTTGCTTCTCCATCCCCGGCATCTGCCCCGTCTGCCCCTGACGCGGCAGCGCCCACAGCGAACGCGCCTCAGCGTGCCAAACGGCTGTATGTGGATGTGGCGGGCGCTGTCCGGCGCCCCTCGCTTTATCTGCTGCCGCCGGACAGCCGGGTCATGCAGGCCGTCCTCGCCGCCGGCGGACCGACAGACATGGCGGACATGGATGCCGTGAACCTCGCCGAGCCGGTCAAGGACGGCGAGAAAGTTTTTGTGCCAAAGCGCGGCCTGGCTCCATCGCCCTCCGAACCGTCTTCCGCCCCGCCGGCAGCAGCCGTAAGTTCTCCTGCGTCACTGCCACGTGCTTCTGGGGCCAAAGCCGCAAAAGCCAGCAGCGGCAGCCGCTCCGGGAAAATGGGTCCGGGGGAGCAAATCGCCCTGAACTCCGCTACGCTGGAACAATTGGAGCGGCTGCCCGGCGTCGGGCCAAGCATGGCGGCGCGGATACTCGCGTACCGGCAGCAGTCCGGCGGCTTCAGCAAAACCGAGGACTTAACACTCGTGACCGGCATCGGCCCCAAGAAGTATGCGAAAATTGCGCCGTTTGTGACCCTATGAGTTACGTTTCGGCAGGTATACTAAGCGCGGAGGGCGGAGAATGTCAGTGACGGCGATTTCCCCGATTGATGGGCGGTACGAGGCGCAAACGGCGGAGCTGGGGGCGGAGTTTTCCGAGTTCGCGCTGATCAAGTACCGGGTGCGCGTGGAAGTGGAATGGCTGCTGTTTTTGTCGGAGCGGCCGGAGTTCCCGGAAGTGCGATCTTTCACGGACGCGGAAACAGCGAGGCTGCGAAGTGTAATGACCGAGTTCGGTCCACCAGACGCCGAGCGGGTCCGGCAGATTGAGCAGACGACCCGCCACGATGTCAAAGCAGTCGAGTATTATTTGCAGGAACAGCTTCGGGACACGACGCTTGCCGACGTCATCCCCTTTATCCACTTCTGCTGCACGTCCGAGGACATCAACAATTTGGCGTATGCCCAGATGCTTCAGCAGGGCATGACCCGGCACTGGCTGCCGCAGGCGCAGGGGATGGTGGATCAAGTCGCGCAAATGGCTCAGGACACAAAGGCCGTCGCCATCTTGTCGCGCACGCACGGCCAGCCGGCTTCTCCGACAACGCTGGGAAAAGAGATGGCCGTCTTTGTCTATCGCTGGCAGCGGCAGCTTCAGCAGATTGCCGCCGTGGAATATCTTGGCAAGTTCAGCGGCACGGTCGGCAACTACCACACGCACTCTATCGCCTACCCGCACCTCAATTGGGAACACTTGGCGCGGACGTTTGTGGAGCGCTTAGGGCTGACCTGGAACCCGCTGACGACGCAGATTGAGTCGCACGATTACATCGCCGAGCTGTCACACGCGCTTGTGCGCTTTAACACGATTTTGCTGGGATTTGACCAGGACATCTGGATTTACATTTCGCTGGGGTACTTCAAGCAGCGGGCCGTCGCCGGGGAAGTTGGCTCATCTACGATGCCGCACAAAGTCAACCCGATCAACTTTGAGAACTCGGAAGCCAATCTCGGCGTCAGCAATGCGCTTTTGGTCCATTTGGCTGGCAAACTGCCGGTATCACGCCTTCAGCGGGATTTGACCGACTCGTCCGCACTGCGTAATCTCGGCACCGCCGTCG
>CAXTRL010000269.1:0-252 GCA_964246575.1 uncultured Armatimonadales bacterium | reverse complement strand
CGCGGACGTTTGTGGAGCGCTTAGGGCTAACCTGGAACCCGCTGACGACGCAGATTGAGTCGCATGATTACATCGCAGAACTCGCGCACGCACTGGTGCGCTTTAACACCATTTTGCTGGGGTTTGACCAGGACGTCTGGACCTATATTTCGCTGGGGTACTTCAAGCAGCGGGCCGTTGCTGGGGAAGTCGGCTCGTCTACGATGCCGCACAAAGTCAACCCGATCAACTTTGAGAACTCGGAAGCCAATC
>CAXTRL010000268.1:0-5340 GCA_964246575.1 uncultured Armatimonadales bacterium | reverse complement strand
CCCGGATGCGTCCCTGCGCCCCAACCAAATCTTCGCCGTCAGCCTGCCGTTTCCCGTCATCAGCGGGGACCAAGCCAAATCTGTTGTCGAAGCCGTCGCCGAACACCTGCTGACGCCGTTCGGCCTGCGGACGCTTGCCCCCGGCTCGCCAGATTACCACCCGCGCTACGGCCCCGGCGACGGCACGACCCGCGACGGCGCATACCATCAGGGCACTGTTTGGCCCTGGCTTTTGGGCGCATTCTGCGATGCCCATCTCAAAGTCTACGGTGACAAAGTCAAGACCCGTGCTTTGCTGGACACGCTGCTTTCCACCGGCCTGACCGAGTACGGCATCGGCACCCTCGCCGAGATCTTCGACGCCGAAGCCCCTTATGCTCCAAACGGCTGCCCTGCACAAGCGTGGAGCGTCGCCGAAGTTCTGCGGGCGTATATCAAGACAGCGTAAGGGCCATGCGATAAGAACCACGGAATAAATTCCGTGGCTGAAGGGCGCTTCGCGCCGGCTGTCCTGCGAACAGAAGATGAGGAAGCGGGAAGTGAAAAAGAAGCTAAGGAGGGCTGAATGGGACACTGTCACAAAGAGATTTATCTGCATCTGGTATGGGCGACGAAGGGGCGCGATCCGTTGCTGATTCCCACCGTGGAGCGGCGGATTCACCGGTGCGTTCAATCCGAAGCGGAACGGCTTCACGCGGTAGTTCTCGCAGTCGGCGGGCTGGCGGACCATGTGCATTTAGTGGTACAAGTTCCGCCCCATGTAAGTGCTATGGAATTGGTCAAGCAGGTCAAAGGCGTTTCGTCACGGTTTGCGGCGGCGGAGCTTGTTGCCCGAGAAGGTCTGCTGCCTTATTTTAGCTGGCAGGAAGGCTATAGTGTTTTCAGCCTGAGCCGGAGCCATCTCGCCGATGTGGTTCCCTATGTGCGAAACCAGAAACAGCGTCATGCAGAGCAGAACACTTGGGAAGCCTGGGAAGAGATGGATGATCAGGTCATAAAAATACCACGGAATAAATTCCGTGGCTGAAGAGCCTTCGGCTGATTGTCCTGCGGACATGAGAGAAGTCAGCCCCCAAGCACATTCCTCTGCCCGCCGGACAGCCGGCGCGGAGCGCCCTTCAGCCACGGAATTTATTCCGTGGTCTACTTTTCGTGGCTCTTGCGAAGGCCGGCAAAAAAAGACCCCGCCTGATGGGCGGGGTGAACACGAGAAACACAGAAAAAACACGGTGACAGGAGAAATCTGACACAATCATTGTCGGCTTTCGCCAAACACCGTTGCACTGTCATTGTTACCAGGTTTTCCATCAATTGGTTCCCGCCTAATCACTCCGAAAGAAGTTTTCATGCCTCCCTCTGATATTCCCGATGCCGCTGTCACACCCGGCGCAAACTTGACTGTTGAAGGCGTTCCGCCGATCCCCCTCACGCTGGCGGAGACTTTGCGGCGCTATACGGAGTCCCGCGCGGCCCTGCTTGCCGACTGGCACCCGACGCGGCGCGAGCTGCTGATCCGAACCCGTTTTGCCGACACGGCGCAAGTCCACTTGGTCGCGTTTCCCGGCGGCGACCGGCGGCAGATGACGTTCTTCGCCGACACGGTGGGCGGCGCGTTGTATCAGCCCACCAACGCCGCATATTTTGTGTTCAGCCGCGACACCGGCGGCAACGAGTTCGCGCAGAACTACCGCTTTGATCTGGCCGACGGCAGGATTACGCTGCTTTCCGATGGTTCTTCCAAAAACAGCCTCGGCATCTGGTCTCACGCTGGAAACCAAATGGCCTACACGTCCACCCGCCGCACAGGCCAGGACACGGATTTGTATGCAATCAATCCCGCCGATCCCGCCAGTGACCGAATGGTGGCGGCGCTGGAAGGCGGCGGGTGGTCTCCCGCCGACTGGTCACCGGACGACGCGCAAATCCTGGTGACGGAGTACGTTTCAGTCAACGAAAGCTACCTGTGGCTGGTGGACATGCAAAGCGGCGACAAGCGGCTGCTGACGCCGCACGGCGGGCCGAAAGTGTCGTATGCCAGCGCGAAGTTCAGCGCCGACGGTCGGACGCTTTATGTCCGGGCTGATTTGGACAGTGAGTTCATGCGGCTGATGTCGCTTGACCTCAGCACCGGCGCAGTGACGCCGCTGACGCCGAACTTTGGCTGGGGTGTCGAAGAGCTTGCACTGTCGCCGGACGGCTTGCAGATTGCATGGACGACCAACGAAAACGGCATCAGCGTTTTGCGTCTTTTCAACACGGCTTCCGGCGAAATCACCGAACCGAGCGGCATTCCCGTCGGCATCATCGGCGGCTTGAAGTGGCACCCAAGCGGGCAGGACTTGGCGTTTACGCTTGTCGCGGCCCGCTCGCCGTCGGACGTGTATTCGCTGAACGCTGCAACCGGCATTTTGGATCGCTGGACCCGCAGCGAGACCGGCGGCCTGAACGCCGAGACATTTGCCGAGCCGGCATTGATGGAGTGGCCCAGCTTTGACGGGCTGATGCTGTCCGGCTTTTTGGTGCGCCCCGACCCGGCGAAGTTTCCGGGCAAGCGCCCGGTGATCATCGTTATTCACGGTGGCCCGGAAGGGCAGGCCCGGCCTGGCTTTCTCGGCCAAAGCAATTACTACCCCCAAGAGCTGGGCGTCGCGCTTTTGTACCCCAACGTGCGCGGCTCCGACGGCTACGGCAAGACGTTTTTGGACCTCGACAACGGCTTTCGGCGCGAAGATACCTACAAAGACATCGGGGCGCTGCTGGACTGGATCGCAGCTCAGC
Source organism: uncultured Armatimonadales bacterium (assembly GCA_964246575.1). Taxonomy (GTDB): domain Bacteria; phylum Armatimonadota; class Armatimonadia; order Armatimonadales; family Capsulimonadaceae; genus JANXMY01. The sequence continues at coordinate 2,562 of CAXTRL010000268.1, read as the reverse complement.
CGGACCTGGACGCGGAGCGTATCATGGTCAGCGGCGGCTCCTACGGCGGCCACATGACGCTGGCCGTGGCGACGCTTTACAGCGACAAAATTGCCTGCTCGGTCGACATCGTCGGCATGTCCAATCTCGTGACGTTTTTGGAAAACACCGAAAGCTACCGGCGCGACCTGCGGCGAGTGGAGTACGGCGACGAGCGCGACCCGGAAATGCGGGCGTTTTTAGAGCGCATCGCCCCGCTGAACCACGCTGAGCAAATTGGGAAGCCGCTATTTGTCATTCAAGGCAAAAACGACCCGCGCGTCCCGGCGTCGGAAGCCCTGCAAATGACGGAAACCGTCCGCAAAAACGGCATCCCCGTCTGGTTTTTAATGGCCGACGATGAAGGCCACGGGTTCGCCAAAAAGAAAAACATTGAATTCCAATTCTTTGCCACCGTCCAGTTTGTGCAGACGTACTTGCTGGCAACCAGCATCAATACATAAAATTGATATTAAATTGACGGTAAAAAAGTGTATAATAGCCTCAGTGAATTCCATTGACCTTGAAAGGAAATAGCACGATGGCGAAATACACAATTGAACTCGGCAAAGAATTTGAGCAGCAGCTTAATCAAGTAGCTCAAGATAAAGCGCTGTCAAAAGCGGAGATCATCCGCCGGGCTGTCGCAACCTACGTTGTCATCAGCCGCGAAGCAGGGCAGGGCAACAAAGTGACGATCACAGACAAGCAAGACCGCATCCTAAAAGAGCTTGTCACAGTCTGACAAAAAGCAGAGGTATTGGCGATGACCGGAACAAAAGCTTATGAAGAGGTCATTGGTTTCATTGCAGGCGGAAACACGCCTGAAGCTGTTGCTGCGTTTAGACCTTCTGAAGCCGCTCGTGCGCGAGTTTCCGAACTGCTGGCACGGGAGAAAGCGGAAGGATTGAACACCGAGGAGAAGTCGGAACTGGACCATTACGCCCAGCTTGAACACTTAATGCGTCTTGCAAAAGCCCGTGCGCGGCAGTTCCTCGCAGGCAAGTAGTTAAAGCTCCACGGAATAAATTCCGTGGCTGAAGGGCGCTTCGCGCCGGCTGTCCTGCGGACAGAAAAGCAACAAAGAGAATCTAATCCGCTCTTTGCTTCTTGTCCGCAGGACAATCAGCCGAAGGCTATTCAGCCACGGATTTCAATCCGTGGGTTTTCATTGCGTGGCTCAAAACAATATCGTTCTTCCCAGGCAAGTCATGGTAGAATGAGGGTATGGCTCCTAAGCGTACTTTGCCCAAACGTACTTTGCCCAAACGTACTTTAATTGTTGGTGGCGTTGCGCTGGCCGGGCTGCTGCTGGCGGGCGGCGACATTGCAAAGCGGGCGGTGCATGGACACGGACACTGGCATCAGCTCGCCGCAACTTTGTACCACGTGGTCAAAGGGCAGGCGGCATCGGCGGCAGCGCTCCCTGCCGAGCGGGCGGACGCTCCCTTAAGGATCTACACCGACGCGCTGGGCGAAGGCTGGCAGGACTGGTCGTGGGTCACGAAAAACACGCAGGCGACAGGCATCGTGCATTCCGGCAAGTTCGCAATCGCTATGCCGCCGGGCGGCAACCGGGGCGTCTACCTGCACCATGACCCGTACAGCACCGCCGGCTTCGGCACGCTCCAGGCGTTTGTCTACGGCGATGACGCCGCGCAGGTGTGCCTGGTGGACAGCGGCGGCAAGTTCGGCGATAAAGTTTCCATACGCCCGTATTTGAAGCATGATCCGTCAGGCCGCGCCGGCTGGCAGGAGCTTCAAGTCCCGCTGGCCGTGCTGGGAGCGCCGCGAACCGGCGAAGCCATCACCGGACTGGTGTTTCAGCCAAACATCTCCGCCGCGCAGCCGCTGATTTTGGACGACATTTCGCTGCTGCCGGATTTGTCCCTGCCCCCCGCGCCGACGGCGGCTACGGTCGCTGTTAGCGTCAGCGCCGACAGTGGCCGTCACCCAATTTCTCCCTACATCTACGGAACGGCATTTGCGCCCGATGACGCCCTGGCCGACTTGAAGCCGGCTGTCAACCGCTGGGGCGGCAACGATAAAACGCGCTACAACTGGGTGCAGGGCAACGCCGATAACGCCGCGCGGGACTGGGAGTTCCGCAACCGCGTCGCCGTCTCCGGCAGCGTTCCGACGGGGCCGTCGTCCGCCGCCGACCAGTTCGTGTCCGGCAACGAGGCGCGGGGCGCGGCGACGCTTTTGACCGTGCCGACCATCGGCTGGGTCGCCAAAGACGCCGACAACAGCCACCAGTCTGTTGGGGTCCCGGACGCAAGCCGCACGGACGGCTATGACCCGGCAAGCAACCGCAGCCAAACCAGCGTCCGCTCCGTCGCCCGCAAGAACGCGCCGTTTACCGACGCGCCGACGCTTGCGGGCGGGGTGGTGTACCAAGACGAGTGGGTCCATCATCTCAAAACCAAATTCGGGGATGCTTCGGATGGTGGTGTGCAGTTTTACGCAATGGACAATGAGCCGGACATTTGGGACGTGACGCACACCGACGTGCATCCGGCCCGCATGGGCTACGATGACATG
>CAXTRL010000267.1:1626-5357 GCA_964246575.1 uncultured Armatimonadales bacterium | reverse complement strand
CGCCGCCCAAATTTTCATGCTCAATGCCAAACGAAATTGTTCCTTACTTTCTATCGCTGAGGACTACAAGCCCAGCGTGTTTTAGGCTGAGAAGCAGCGCGGAAACGTGCAGCGCCTGAGAAAACCGGCCTGTTTCCAGAGCACCCATGATGTCCTCAATTTCCATAAAACCGCTCCAAACGTCTTCCGTCTCATCCTGGCTTGCCTGATGGGTACGATAAACATCATAAGCCACAAAACAATGCAGCGTGTTCGTGTGAGTCGCAGGGTTCGGCGAAAAGCATCCGATACGCTCAAAATGCTCGGACGCATATCCGGTCTCTTCCCGCAGCTCGCGCCTGGCGGCGGCTAAAGGGGTTTCGTCAGCATCTTCGACAACGCCGGAAGGCAGTTCCAGGCAGATGGAACCCGATGCATGACGATACTGCTCGGTGACCAAAATACGATGCTCGGCATCAAAAGCGGCGACAAGGACCCAGTCTGGATATTCCAGCACATAATACGGATCAACGGTCACTCCTCGCGCTGTCCGGCACTGGTCCGCCCGCACAGTCAGCCATTTGTCTTGAAGCAGATAGCGGGAAGCCGTCACTGTCCAAGGTTTAGGTGTTACCAGCGGGTTCATAAAGCTGCTCCGAGAAGATTATAGCACACTCCTACTTGGCAAATGCTTTGCGGAGCATTTCGCGGCAGACCGGGGCGGCGGCGGCGCGGCCTGCGCCGCCGTTTTCGACAACGCAGGAAAACGCAAGGGTCGGGCGCACCGCCGGGGCGAAGCCGACAAACCAGGAGTGGGAAAGGCCGTCGCCGCGTCCGTTCTGGGCGCTGCCGGTCTTGCCGGCGACTGAGACGGGCAGGCCGTCAAAGACGCCTCGCGCGGTTCCGTCCGTGACTACGCCCGCCAGCATGGTTTGCATTTGCGCCGCCTGCGCGGCCGTCATTGCCTCGGTTCCGGCAGACAGTCTGACTTGGCCTTTCCCGAACACCGGCGGCAGCAAGCGGCCATTGTTGGCGACGGCCTGCGCGACGCGGGCCATTTCCAGTGGTGTCACCTGCACCGCACCCTGCCCGTAAGCGCAGTCCGGCAGGTCTTCCGCCAGCTTTTGGAGCGGCGGCATATAGGCAAGACCAAACTTCTGCCGAGCGGTTTGGTCCAGCGCCGGTGCGCCCAAAGCAATGCCTAAATGCGCGAAATAGATGTTGCAGGAAACCCGCAGCGCTTTTGCCATGTCGGTCTCGCCATGCGGCTCGAAGCCCTCTTCATCGGTGATGCGCCGCCGGGAATAGGGGTGGCCGCCGAAGTGCCAGAAGACGTTCGTGTCCGTATGGCGGCAGATGAAGGTTTTGTCTTGAAGGCCGTTTTCCAGGCCCGCCGCCGCCGTGATAATCTTGAACGCTGATCCCGGCGGATAGAGACCGGACACGGCGCGGCTGAACACCGGGCCATCAGGCTGAGTTTGGAGCGCGGCCCAGCTTGCCGGGGTCAGCGTGGCCGGGTCAAACGTCGGAATGGATGCCAGCGCCAGCACTTCCCCTGTCGCGGCGTTCATCAGCACCGCCGCGCCTTTGTTTTTCGGCCTGCCTGTGCGCTTGTCCGTGACTTGCCCGGCATATTTGTAGAGGGCATCCGTGGCGGCTGTTTGCAGGCCCGTGTCCAGTGTCAGCGTGACGTTTTCGGCGCGTGGCGTGTGGTGGAACGGCAGGTTTTGCGTGCGGTACGGCATCAGCAAATCGGCGTAATTCGTAAAGCCGCGCAGACGGTCGTCGGCTCCGAGCGGGTTAAACGCCGAGCGCGGACGCTCCACGGCCCACACGATTTGAGAAAACGCCGGGCCGCCGGGGTAGACGCGCGGCCTGCCTTCCGGGCAAAGCAGCGTGGTTTGTCCAGGCTCCGCCGCGCCCGCCGGGTTCCGGGCTAGGGCCGCGCCGGAGCGGTCGGTAATCATGCCGCGCGGGATGGCGTTCGCGTAGGCCAGCAGGCGCGGGTTGACATGGGCGGGCAGCGGAGCGCCGGGCGGCGTGTCCCGGTCAGGCGTACGGAGCAGGCGCGTGGCAGTCTGCGTGTCTTCCAAACCCTGCACGATCACCATGCGCCCAATTCCGACGCCCCCTAATAAGTAGGCGGCTGTGCCAAGCGCTAAAATACGCGCCGCCCGGTTCCATTCGGGCGTCGCCTTGTCGGCGAACTCTGCCGGGACCGTCTTGCCGGAGATTTGCAGCAGCAGGCCGACGGCGAAAAAGCTTGCGACCAGCGACGAGGCGCCGAACGACACAAACGGCAGCGTCATTCCCGTCAGCGGCGTCAGGCCGGACACGCCGCCGAGAATCATCATGGTTTGACCCGCCAGCAGCAGCGTCAGCCCCGCGGCCAGCAGCCGATCAAACTCTGTCCCGGCCTTCCGGGCAATGGACAGGCCGCGGGCCGTCAGCAACGTGTAGATTGCCAGCACGACCAAACTGCCGAGGAGGCCGGTCTGCTCGCCGAGCGTCGCAAAAATCGAGTCCGATCCGGCACGCGGCACAAACTCAGGATGTCCCAGCCCCAGCCCGCTGCCCCAGGTCCCACCGGTCGCCATTCCCCAGAGTCCCTGTGCAAGCTGCGCCCCGTTCTTGTCGGCATTGTCCCACGGGTGCAGCCACATGACGACGCGCGTCGCAAAGAACCCAAATTGCAGCTTATATCCGACGCCTGCTGCGGCAAAAAGCAGCAGCGCGGCAACAACCGGGTACATCCAGCGCCGGGTGGTCAAAAACAGCAGCGACGCGAAAACGCCCAGCAGCAGCACGGCAGGCCCTAAGTCTTTGACCAGCAAAAACAAAGCCAGACAGAACGCATACGCGCCGGCCAGCGGCCCGAAGTCTGTCAGGCGCGGCAGAATTGCCTTCGGGTCGCCCAGCATTCCTCGCCGCTCGGCCAGATACGACGCCGTAAACAGCACAAGCAGCAGCTTGATAAATTCCACAGGCTCCACGCCGAGCAGCTCAATATGGATGCCGCCCGGCCCGTGTCCGAGTGCCAGCAGACCCGGCATGAGCAGCACCGCCGCCCCGGCATACGCATACTGGTAGCGGCGCAGGGTGAGCCGCCCAAAAGGCCGGGACAGCGGCAGGAGCAGGGCCAGCATCCCGTACACCGCCACGCCCCAGACCTGCCCGGAGAACGCCGGCGCGTCCCGGTACGGGTCTTTGACGCTGTACACCAGCATCAGCCCAATCCCGGACAGCAGGGCGACCCAGGGCAGCAGAAACGGATCGGCCTTCGGCGCGGACTTCCGCAAGACAAGATGCGCCGCCCAAAACGCCAGCAGAAACGCGGCAGCGCCGCCCCAAAACAGCCGGGCCGCTTCGGCAGGCGCCCGCGCGACAAACCCGGCGTCTGTGATGGGAGTCGTTTGAACACCTTTCAGCGCTTTGGCATGGCGCAGGCTGTAAACCGAGAGCCACCCATGCCCCCGCGCCGCCACCAGCATGGCCGCTGTTTCCGGGCTGACAGATAGCGCCCGCGTTAGCTGCCCCGCAGTCGCCGCGTTGATGTTGACTGCCGAGGGCGAATACTCGGTGCTGACTTTCTTGCCGAAGAAGACAAGCGCCAGCCCAAGCAGCAGGACGAGCATCGTCCGCCCGGCCAGGCTCCGCGGCCAAAAGCGCAAGCGCATCAAACGCGCTCGACCGCCGAGGCCAGCACATACCCTCCGCCGCGGACGGTCTTGATGATCTGCGCATGCCGCCCG
>CAXTRL010000267.1:0-1616 GCA_964246575.1 uncultured Armatimonadales bacterium | reverse complement strand
GGACGATTTGAACCGCCAGCAGCAAGAGGGCTTCGGTTTTTCGGTGAGGTGATTTCATGATGGAAGAACTTAGGTTCCTCAGTATACCTGCGGGTACAATACAGACATGGACACCCTGGCACATGAGATTGTTCAGTTTATCGAAAACGGCGCAGGCGGCGACGCGGAGTTTGAGCGGCTGGCGCGGACGTTGTTCGCCCGGCAGTACGCGCTTTGCGCTCCCTACCGGCGGCTTTGCTTAGGGCAAGGCGCATCACCGGAAACGGTTCACCGCTGGCAGGACATTCCCGCAGTCCCGGCGGCGGCGTTTAAAGTATTTGATTTGTCGTGTGTTCCTACAGCAGAAACAGCCGCCGTGTTCCATTCGTCGGGAACGACCGGAGCGCAGGCCAGCAAGCATTACTTTGACCAGGACGCGCTGATGCTGTACGAGATCAGCCTGCGGGCGGGCTTTGACGCGGCATTGCCGGAGCGGCCCAAGACGCTCTGGGCGCTGATGCCGGAGCCGCCCGCTTCCCCAAACTCGTCGCTGTCGCATATGCTGGGGGCGCTGGGCGCGGAGCGTTTCTTTTGGGACAACGACACCACGCTTGCGGCGGCGCTGACAGAACTTTCGCAGCCGATCACGCTGTTCGGGACGGCATTTGCCTGGGTGCAGTTGTTTGACGGAACGCTGCAAAGCTGGCATCTGCCGGAAGGCAGCGTTGTTGTTGAAACGGGCGGCTTCAAGGGCCGGACCCGCGAAGTCCCGCGCGAAGAATTGTACGGGATGTTCGGGTCACGCCTCGGCGTCGCGCTTGACAACTGCTTCAGCGAGTACGGCATGTCGGAAATGGCGTCGCAGTTTTACGGGCAGGGGCTGGACGCCGAAAAGCGCGGGCCGCACTGGGTCCGCACCCGCGCGATTGACCCGGAAACCGGCGAAGACGCACCGGCGGGGACGCCGGGCCTGCTGCGGCATTATGATTTGGCGAACTTTAACTCCGTGCTGGCCCTGCAAACGCAGGACGCAGGAACGCTGATGCCGGGCGGCTTTCTGCTGCACGGACGCGCCCCGGACGCCGAGGTGCGCGGCTGCTCCCTGACGGTGGAAGAATTATGGGCGAAACAGTAAACAGCGTCCGCGATGCGGCGGCCATGCTGCGGAGGCGGCACGCCGAAACGCTGGCCCCCATGCCGCAGGCAGCCGTTGTGGAAGCCCTTTCGGAAGTGAGCCGCCGCTGGCGTGACCCGGCGTATCCCCAACGCCGAGAAGCAGAAGGATGGCAGGAGCCGTTTCCGTTTGCGATGGTGCAGGTGAGCTTAGATGCCCTGCTGAACTCGCTGACGCCGGACGCGCTTTGGAGCCTGATTGACGACGAGAATGCCCGCAGCGCCGCCGGCCATCCGCTCATCGCTCATGTGATTGCGGGAAATACGCCGCTGCTAGCCTGGGTCAGCATCATTCGCGCCCTGCTGGTTCGCAGCGCGTCCCTGGTCAAGCTGCCGTCCAATGCAGCGTCGCAGTGGGCTCATGTGTTCCAGCGCTCACTGCAAGAAGTCGCCCCGGAGCTGGCAGCGTGCGTCTATCTGATGCAGTGGCCGGGTGGGACGGTGTCTCTTGACGCGACGCTGTG
>CAXTRL010000266.1:438-5398 GCA_964246575.1 uncultured Armatimonadales bacterium | reverse complement strand
CAACATTGAAAGCTTCCAGCGCGACCATTTCACCGAAGACCATTTGAAGCTGGTTCAATCGCTGGCCGACGTTGCCGTTTTGCGGCTTCTCAGTGACGGCTACCGAGCGCGGGAAGCGGCGCTGGTGGAAATCGGCAAGGATTTAAGCGCGATTGCCGATACCGACCAGCTTATGCGCCGGGTGGTGGATGTTGCCGCCGCCCAGCTTCGCTTTGAGGACTGTTCGCTATTTGTGCTGGACCGGGACCGGCAGCACCTGACCCTGCAAGCCGCACGCGGCGGGCTGGCCGAGCGTATCGGTACGGCAATTTACCCAATCGGTGAGGGCCTGACCGGCTGGGTGGCCCTATACGGCGAGCCAATCCGCACGGCCAGCCCGCGCGAAGACCCGCGCTGGCAGGGGCGCTTTGAGGAGTTCCCATCTACGGATGTCGGCGCGTTCCTCGCCGTGCCGATCTTCGGGCGCAGCGGCGTTCTCGGCGTCCTGCGCGTCCTGCGCCGCAAAAGCGCCGCGCCCTGGTTCCGGCGCGAGTTCACCGAAGACGACGAAAGCGTTCTCCTGACCATCGCCTCCCAGCTCGGCACGGCGATTGACAATTCCCGCATTCTGGACCGCCTGGTCAACACCGAGCGCATGGCGGCGTGGGGCGAATTATCGGCGAAGGCCGCGCACATGATCGGCAACCGGACTTTTGCGATCAAAGGCGACTTGAACGAGCTTGAGTACCGCTTGTCCGAACCTGAAGACAAGCGCTCCGAGTACCAGGCGCTGGCCGAAGCCATGCGCCGGGGCATCTTCCGTCTGGAAGAAATCTTGCAGGAGTTCCGGGACTTTGTCCGGGCCACGCAGATTTCGCTGGCTGAGTACGACCTCAACAACTTGATCCGGCAGTGCGTCGGCGAGAGCTTCCCGAAGCGCAGCCCCGTGACGCTGAATTTAGACCTTGCCGAGAACCTGCCGCTCATTCTCGCCGACGGCTCACGCCTCAAGCGGGCCTTTTCCGAGCTGGTGGAAAACGCGCTGTCGTTCCAGCCGGACGGCGGCACGCTGACAATTCGCACGTCCCGCGCCGACCTAACTGAAGCCCATGCGCTGGCCGATTTGTCGCGGGGCCGCAGCTACCTCAAAATTGAGTTCTCAGACAGCGGTCCCGGCATTCCCGCCGACATCAAGCCGCGCATTTTCACCCCGTTTTTTACGTCCCGCGCCCGTGGCCTCGGTTTAGGACTAAGCATTGTCAAGGGCATCTTAGACGCCCACCACGGCGGCATTGTTGAAGCGGGCACCTTTGGCGCAGGCGCACATTTCGCCGCCTTTCTGCCGGTTAAGGGGGAGTGAAGGACAAAGAACTGTGTGTTTCAACGCATGGCTTCTGAATCGCTCTTCGTCTTCTAGCTTCCGCACAGGAGAATCATTTGTTCAACTACTTTTTCTGCCTGCTGTCTGCTGCCGCACTGTTTTTGGGTATACCAAATGCAAACGCTATGCCTGACACTACTACACCTAATCACACCCTCAACGACAATTCAATTACAGCACTGGGGGCGCATCTCGTAAAAATTGCCGGCGGGTTCACCTTCACGGAAGGCCCGTCCAGCGACGCTCACGGCAATATCTTTTTTACCGATCAGCCCAATGACCGTATCCTAGAATGGCACACGGCGGACGGCACGATTACGATGTTTTTGCAGGGCTGTGGCCGGGCCAATGGGACGTGCTTTGACGCGCAAGGCAATCTCTGGACCTGCTCCGATGAGCATAACGCGCTGTGGTGCATCAGTCCCGACGGCAAAGCCACGGTTGTGATTGAGGGCTACGCAGGCAAGCGGCTGAACGGTCCGAACGATGTCTGGGTGCGGCCTGACGGCGGCCTGTACCTCACCGACCCGTTTTATGTGCGCTCGTACTGGAAGCACGGCCACAAGGAACAGGACACGGAAGGCGTCTACTTTCTGCCGCCCGGCGGTAAGGCTCTTGTCCGGGTCATCTCCGACTTTGTCCAGCCTAACGGCCTTGTCGGCACCCCGGACGGCCAGACGCTCTACGTCGCCGACATCGGCGCGGGCAAAACGTACCGGTACACGATCAACCCGGACGGTTCTTTGGGTGACAAGCACCTGTTCTGCCACCTGGGTTCCGACGGCATGACGATAGACAGCGCCGGGAATGTGTACCTCACCGGCCACGGCGTCACGGTCTTTAACCCGGCGGGAACCCAAATCCTGCACATCCCCGTTCCCGAAGACTGGACCGGCAACATCTGCTTCGGCGGCACTGACCGCCATACCCTCTTCATCACCGCCAGCAAAAGCGTCTACTCCGTCGCCATGCGCGTCCACGGTGTCGGCAGCCAGTAATGGCTTTGTTCTTCAAATCCGGTAAATCTTTAACTCGGTTGCTCTGATTCTAAATCAGTGAAACCGGTAACGTAATCCACAACGCGAGAAAAGTTCTTCTCAAAGCTTTCAGTCGCATCAACCAAAAGATGCGGTCCTGCCCACTTTTCGTAGTATGATGATACGCTTTGAGCCTCCTCCCAATTTGCTGGGGTCCAGCCTGCTACAACTAAGCCGCGATTTTCAATGCGCGTCCGCCAAAGATCGCGATTACTGCATGTGCATACGATGGGAAATAACTTGGCGTTCCATCGCTTAGTCATTTCTATAGCCTGTGTTCGGAATTCTTCTTTGGGAAAAACGGCATCTAAAATGATAGAAACGCCATTACGAAGATTAACTTCAGCTAAGTCCAACATCAAATGATACGCTGTTATAGGTGGAAAAACCGAAGGACTAACCAATTCTAATGTTCGATCAAGACGGTCTACTGGTAACAATGTCCACCCTACGCGCCTGCTCAACTGATAGCTCAAGCTGCTCTTGCCGACACCGGGCGGACCGCTAAATAATACGAGGCTAGGCTGCTCATTACTTCGGGGAGTGTCTGTCAATGCAAGGGAATTGTTCATCACTTGTTCTACTCAATTTGTTCTACTTGTTGTGAGCCGAAGCGAGTTGCAGGCTTATCTCCTCCCGCACCTCCCGCCGTGCGGTCTCTGTGATGGATTCGCCTGCCTCGGCTCCGCCGCCTGGAAGCTCCCAGTTCATCGGCCCGTAATTATGCTTCACCAACAGGACATGTTTCTGGTGATTGAAAATCACTGCCGCTGCGTCCACCATTTTTGCATATCTATTCCGCCTTTGCAGTTGCTTCGTCGTGCAGCGCAACAAAGCCGATTTTACTGTCGCGCTTAAAGCCGAGACCTTCATAAAACTGGTGGGCTTCTGGGCGTCCCGCGCCACTTAGCAGCATGACTTTATAGCAATTCTGCCCCCAGGCGACTTCCAGAGCATGACGCATAAGCCGCGTGCCAATACCCTGCCGCCGGTAATTGTTGTGAGTGACCACGTTCTCAATCACGCCGAAAGGACGTGCGCTGCGGGTGAGATTAGGAACGATTACCAGAACGCAGGAGCCAGCTAATATGCCGCCTGCTTCAGCCACGAGGCAGTTCATCTTCGGATCGCTGAGGATTTGCTTCCAAGCCTCCTCAAAAGGCTCATCTTCGGGTAGTACGGCATTGGCCGCGTTCAGATGCACATACAATTCGAGCAGCGCAGGTAAATCACCCTGTCGTGCATTTCGGATGGAGATATTCATGTCAGTTGCTCTTGTATTTGCCAAACAACCCTGAGACGCGGGTGCGGAAGCTGGGGAAGATGTCGCTGAGGTCTAGCTCGTCTTCAGGCTGGTAGGTGACGCTTTCGGCGGGGGAATGGAAGACGGCGACGGTCTGCGTTTCGGGGAACATGTGCCAGACTTGCTTGGACCCGGAAGCAAAGTATTCTTCTACTTTACGCGCCATGTCGCCGGGTTCTTCGGACGGAGAGATGATCTCGACGGCGAGGTCAGGCGCAAACTCGATGAAGCCATCGGGGACTTCGCGGTTTGGGAAGCGGTCGTAGCGGGTGAAGGCGAAATCCGGCACGCGCAGGTTGCCGCTGGACATGCGGAAGCCAGTCTGGGATGCCGTCAGCATCCCAAAGTCGTCGGCATGAGGACCGATGAGTCGCCCAAGCCAGATGACAATGACATCGTGTTTTCCACTTGTCGGCACTCCCTGTAATCTCCCATCGACCAGCTCCCATTTACGTCCATCTTCTGGCAGACGCATGAGGTGTTCGTCCGTGATTAGTTCATCCATGATTTTTTCCCGCAAGCGGTTTCGGCGACTGAGCCGTAGCCATAATTGCGTTCTCCTGTATCTGTCATTGTAACACATCTTTACGCTGTTTGTTCTGGTATAATTTATGCTTGTGTGGTAGAATAAAGCAGCCCCTCTCGTGAGCAAGGAATTCCAATGCGTTCTTCCCTTTTTGGCCTCAGTTTGCTGCTGCTGGCTGCTCCCATTGCCGCTGACGCGACGAAGACAATCGTGCCCAAAACAGCCAGTGCGCCGAAATTAGCAAGTGCGCCGAAATCGGAACTGGATGACGCGCGGCATAAAGTGTATCCGGCGCTGGTGAACATTGCCGTCGTGTTCCGTTACTACGACGGCGGGCGGGCGCAGCGGGCGCCGGCAGGCGGCTCCGGGGTGATTATCAGCCCGGACGGCTATGTCCTGACAAACTTCCATGTCGCCGGCCACACGACGCACATTACCTGCACGCTGTCAAGCGGCAAGTCGCTGGACGCGCAGGTGGTGGCGGATGATCCGCTGTCCGACCTCAGCGTGCTGAAGCTGCGCCGCTCGGCGTCCGCAAAGCCGCTGCCGTATGCTGTTTTGGGCAACTCGGATGCCTTGCAAGTCGGTGACCCGGTACTTGCGATGGGGAACCCGCTGATGCTATCGTCTTCCATGACGCTCGGCATCGTGTCCAACCCCAAGCGCGTGTTCACGGACTTCTCCGGCACGGAAATGCAGGACATGGCGCTGGATGAGGGGGAGACAACAGGGAC
>CAXTRL010000266.1:0-428 GCA_964246575.1 uncultured Armatimonadales bacterium | reverse complement strand
CGCTGGATTCAGCATGACGCATTAATTTTGCCCGGCAACTCCGGCGGGCCGCTGGTGAACCTGCAAGGGCAGGTCATCGGCATCAACGAATTAGGGGGCAATGGCGTCGGCTTTGCGATCCCGTCGAACCTTGCCAGGCAAGTCTTTGAAGATGTTCTGCACTTCGGCAAAGTGCCGCGCGGCTGGATCGGCCTGAGCGTCATGCCGGTAGACAAGCTGGGCCGGACGCAGGGGGCGCTGGTGTCGTCGCTTTCGCCCGGTTCGCCGGCGGCCCACGCGGGCGTTCAGCCGGGCGACATCCTCCCGGCGCTGGACGGAGCGCCGGTCACGGTCCGATTTTTTGAGCAGGTGCCGCTTTTTTACCAGCGCGTCGCCCGGCTGCCCGCCGGTCATCTGGCCCATCTGTCCCTGCTGCGAAATGGTGCGAC
>CAXTRL010000265.1:0-5433 GCA_964246575.1 uncultured Armatimonadales bacterium | reverse complement strand
CAACTGTCGTGCCTTCGACCAAGCCATCCAATGCACTGCCGCCCATAAAGCCGGCGTCTGCGGCAACTCCTGCGCCTCATGCCGCCGCGCCGACCCGCGCCGACCCTTCGCCTCATGCCGTTTCGCCGAGGCCGTTTCTGCACCCGCTGTTTACCGACAACATGGTCTTGCAGCGCGGCATAAAAGACCCTGTATGGGGCTGGGCGACGCCGGGGCAGACGGTGACGGTCAGCATGGATGGCAAGAAAACAGCCGCCAAAGCGGGGACGGACGGCAGATGGACAGCGAAAATCGGCCCATTCCAAGCAGGCGGGCCTTACACGCTGACCGTAGATGGACTCGCTGCTCCTGACGGGGCGGCGGCTTCGGGAACTGCCGCATCGCCCGCGAAACCGATTACGCTGAAGAATGTCATGGTCGGCGATGTGTGGTTTTGCTCCGGGCAGTCCAACATGGAGTTCGGGGTCGGCGACTTAACGCAGCCGCAGCAGGTTATCGCGGCGGCAAACGACCCGGACCTCCGGCTGTTTACGGAGGGTAAGCTGCCCGCGCTGGACCCGCAGGATGTGACCACCGGACTATGGCAGCCCTGCACGCCCGCCGCAGTTCAAGGCCAGGGGACTGGAAAAGGCTTCAGCGCGGTAGCCTACTATTTCGGACGGGAATTGCAGGAAAAGCTTCATGTGCCGATTGGCCTGGTCGTGTCGGCCTGGGGCGGAACGCCTGCCGAAGCCTGGACTTCCGAGGACGTGCTTCGGAAAGCCACTCCCGAGTTCGGCCCGCAGCTGGACCAGCTTGACGCCGCGCGAGTGGGAAGCGGCACGGAAGCGGAGCGCTTTGCCGACTGGTACACGAAGAACGATCCCGGCACTCCGGCTAACTGGCAGGACCCGGCGTTTGATGACTCCTCCTGGAAGTCATACGCGCAGCCGGGCTTTTTCCAGAAGTCGGGGGACCCGGACCTGGCGAAGATCAACGGCGTGGTCTGGTACCGGCGCACCTTCGACCTGCCGGCGGGGGACGCCGGCAAGGATGCCGTGCTGCATCTGCTGGCGGATGACAACGATACCACCTGGGTCAACGGAACCCAGGTCGGTGCGACGGAAGGTTTGGATACGCCGCGTGCGTATCCGGTCCCCACCGCCCTGCTGAAACCGACTGGTAATGTCGTGGCCGTGCGGGTGCTGGACACCGGCGGCACCGGCGGACTTTGGGGCGAAGCCACCGGCCTGAACTTGGAAGTTCCCGGCGGCGATCCTTTGCCGCTGGCTGAACCCTGGCGCGTCCACCTCGGCGTCTCGCTGGCGTCGGCCTCAACCCTGCCGGCGTCTATCGCCAACAACCCGAACTTCCCGGCAGTGCTGTACAACGGCCAGATTAGCCCTTTGACGACGTTTGGGATCAAAGGCGCGATCTGGTATCAAGGGGAAGCCAATGCCGGGCGGGATGCCCAGTACCGGCTCTTGCTGCCCGCGATGATCGCCGACTGGCGGCAGCGCTGGAACGAAGGTAACTTTCCGTTCCTTCTTGTTCAGCTTCCCGGCTGCGGATTGCCGGATGCCGTCAATTGGCCGGAGCTGCGCGAAGCCCAGTGGCTGACGGCCCGCGACGTTCCAGGTGCCGGGATCGCGACGGCGATTGATCTCGGCGACGCAGGCAGCATCCACCCCGAAGACAAACTAGATGTCGGCCACCGCCTGGCGCTGGTCGCCGAAGCCAAAGTTTACAAGAAGAAAGTTCTTTACGCGGGTCCGGTGTACCAGAACATGAGCGTGACCAGTGGGATTGCTAAGCTGACCTTCACCCACGCCGGCGGCGGTTTGGTTGCCAAGGACAACAAGCCGCTTTCCGGATTTGAGATCGCCGGTGACGACGGCGCATTTGTTCCGGCGGACGCCCGAATTTCCGGCGCTCTGGTCGTCGTTTCCTCGCCAAAAGTCGCCAACCCCAAAGCTGTTCGTTATGCGTGGTCCCCCTACCCCGCGTGCAGCCTGTACAGCAAAGAGGGCCTGCCCGCGTTCCCGTTTGACACCAGCAAGAAATTGAAGTGAGCAGTCAACCCGGCGAAGCCAGCGCCGGGTTCTTTTCACTGCACCCTCGGCGGCGGGGTTTCCGTCAAGCGGCGCTCCAGCACGACTTCCTTGCGCTGCACCGGAGTTTCGCTTGGCGCAAAGACGCCGACGATCACCTGCTCGCCGACAACTTCCAGAATCTCGACTTCGATCACGTCTAAGCCTTCCCCAATTTGGATAATCGAGCTGCTGCCGTCGTGCGGGCGGCGGTTAAAGAGGTGCATGACAATCCTTTGCGTTCTGTAGTCAATAGAAAAATGTCTGCTGAAGAGCGCAGCTGTTCAGTGCTACTATTGCCTATGCAGGAATCATGCCAAGTAAACATACGAGGAAGAAAAAGCTAGACATGGCAGCAAGAAGGGCAGACACAGGGGTCTGCCTAACACTGCATTTCGGAACGCTGCATTTCGGCTTGAACCGCGTGCCACACGCCCGCATCCTGCCAGCGGCGGAAGCGGCTGTAAACCGTGCGCCAGCTCCCATAGGGCGCGGGCAGGCCGCGCCAGGGCCGGCCTGTGCCAAGCACCCACAGAATGCCGTTCACAACCCGGCGGTGGTCCAGCGCAGGGCGGCCTGTCTTGGGCCGCTGGGGAGGAAGCAGCGGCAGGACGCGCTCCCACTGGGTGTCCGAAATCTCGTGCCAATTCTGCTCCATCTTTGAGGGTAGCTTTGCAAACAAATTGCTTTTGATTGCAGACAGCCCCCCCAGCGAGGCGATCAGCTCCGCGACTGCCTGGCGGACCGGCGTCAGGTCTAAATCCGGCCGGACTGGTTCCTCCGCAAGCTGCTCAAACAGCGTTTCCATGCCAAACAATGCACGCGGGAAGCGTGGGTAAATCAGCCGCCCCAACAACTCGGACGCTGCCTCCGAACTGGTTTTCTCCGGCAGCCCAAACGTCTCTGTCAGATAAGCGCTGAGGCGTTCGTGCGGCGCAGAAAAAAGCACGTCAAAGTACCGCGCGGCCCCTTCCGGGAACCGTTTGGCCTCCGCCATGCTCACCCGGCACATTTGGATCGTGGCGGAATACAGCAGCACTTCCAAAAACTGGCCGCAGAACAGTGTCAGGGCTTCTTCGGCATCTTCCGAATACTCCTCAGGCGTCTTCAGCCGATGAAGAAAAAGCGCGCGCACCAGTTCAACAACCGCGAAATACAGCGTTTCCTTGTTTTGAAAGTGCGCGTACAAAGTGCGCTTGGAGGTTTCCGCCCGCTCGGCGACGACTTCCATAGAAGTGCGCTCAAACCCGAGTTCTAGGAACACGTCTTTTGCCGCGTACAAGATGTGCGCTCGGAGCTTGTTGCCGCGCAGAGCCTTAGTTCTCGTCATGCTTCATTATAGCGTTTTTTGGCGTTTCAGGGTTTGAGGCGTGGAAGATTGGGAATGTTTGGGAGGGCAGAACGCATTTAATTGACCTGCCGCACCCCAAGAACATTTGTTTTAGAAAGATCCTTCAAACATGGCACTCGCAATTCCCAAAGAACTTTCAGCGCTTCTAGACGCACTCCACGACGGAGTTGCGACTCTAGCTCTGGACACCGCCTCGGCGCAGCTTGATCACTGGCACGATCTGCTGGCCGAAGCCCATAAGCCGGAGCTGAAAGCCATCAGCCATGATGTGGATGCCCTTCGCAAGCTGCTGGGCGCAGGCGGCGAGCCGAACGGCAAAAAGATCGGCGCGGCTATGGTCAAGCTGGCCGACCACATTGATGGGCTAAACCCTGAATCCGAAAAAGGCATCAAGACCCGTTTGCATACGCTGGGCCGCCTGCTCCGCTCGGAAGGCCAAGAACTTTCCGCTGGATAGTTGACCTGCACCGGCCCGTGCCTATGGCACGGGCCGCTTTTTTGTCTGCTTTCTTGACTCTATGTAAACACTATGGTATACTTATTTTTCCAACACAAGAAGTTAAGGAGAAAACAATGATCGTCGTTACCACCCCTACGGGGAACATCGGATCGCAGGTCGTCAAGCATCTTCTGGACGCAGGAGAAGCGGTGCGGGTCATTGCGCGTGACCCCGCCAAGCTCGCCCCGGAGGTTCAGGGGAAAGTTGAGGTCGTGCCAGGGTCACACGGCGACATCGATGTCGTCAGCAAGGCGTTTGCAGGCGCTCATTCCGTGTTCTGGCTGGTGCCGCCGGACCCCCAGGCGCAAAGCGTGGAAGCGGCTTATGTGGATTTCACCCGACCGGCGTGCGAGGCTTTCCGAAGCGCGGGCGTCGCGCATGTTGTCGGCGTTTCCAGCCTCGGGCGCGGGTCGGCCCAGGCCGCGCACGCCGGGTATATCACGGCGTCCCTGGCAATGGATGATTTAATTGCAGGCACGGGGGTCAGCTACCGGGCACTGACGATGCCGTCGTTCATGGACAACATTCTTCGTCAGGCCGGGCCAATCAAGGAGCAGAACATGTTCTTTTCCCCTACGCCGGGTGACCTGAAAACTGCGACCTGCGCCACCCACGACATTGCCGCCGCTGCCGCCAAGCTGCTGCTTGATCCTTCTTGGAACGGGCGGGGCGAGGTAGAGGTACTCGGCCCGGAAGATTTGTCATTTAACGATATGGCGCAGATCATATCCGAAACGCTGGGTCAGCCGGTGCGCTTTGTGGAAATGTCGAACGAGGCGCTGAAGGCCGGACTTCTTCAGCGCGGACGCTCGGAAGCGATGGCGCAGGGCATGATTGACATGATGACGGCCATCAATGAAGGCATTTACAGCCGCCAGCCGCGCACGGCGGAGAATACAACGCCGACGAGCTTCCGGCAGTGGTGCGAGGAAGTTCTGAAACCAGCGGTTCAAAGCTAGGGCTGCCGCCCCAGGGCATAGCGGGCCAGCAGGGCATCAATCAGAATTGCCGTCCATAAATCGTGTTCTTCGGGATCGGAAAACTCGAAGCGCAGGCCCGCCGCGCCGGTCTTGCCATCGCGCCACATGAGGTCGCCGAGCGTCAGCACCGCCGGGCCGGACCTGCCGCGCAGGCGCACCGGCACCGGGCCGTCCAGCCAGGCCGGGACAGCGGACAGCCGGACGCCGCCGATGCCCAGATCGCTCGACGGGGCCGGCTGCCAAACGCTGCCGTCGTGCATTTCCACGGTGACGCCTTCCGGTGCAGGCCAGCGCCGGAAGTCGCGCCGTCCGCCTCCGGCGGATTCCTGCGACCTCGCGCCGGCAGGCTCGGCCAGCCGCAGGCGCTCCAGCAGCATCATGGCTTCATCCTGCCGCCGCAACGCGGCTTCTACACCTTCTCCGCTCATGTCTTCTTCCATGTCACTGAAAGCGTCTTGGAGTTCCCGTTCGCCCATGTCCTCATAATCGCTCATCGTGTTTTCTCCTGTGAATGCTGCTGAAGAAGCCCCCACC
>CAXTRL010000264.1:3163-5440 GCA_964246575.1 uncultured Armatimonadales bacterium | reverse complement strand
AAGCGCGGGGCATTAGCCCCGCGCTTTTGTCGTTTTTGGATTATTTCTTCTTCATCGCCACTTCCCGGAGCAAAAATGCGCGTTTCCATCGCTCTTGCCCTGCTTGCCTTCCCGGTGCAGGCGCTTTTCCCCGCCCTGCCTGTGTCCGCCGCTCCTGCCGCCGTGCCCGTTTCCCTGCGGATTGGGCTGGATCACACATTTCGCCACTCCACAAAGCTGCTGATTTCCTGCGACAAGCCGTTTGTGTTGCGCGATGCGCTGACCACGCGCCCCCTTGCTCGCGGCGAGAGTGGCGTTGTTTACAAAATCAGCGCCGCTTCCACAGGAGTAAGCCTCGCGCGAGCGGATGCGCTTCAAGACGTTCCGGTCACGGACGACGACACATCGGCCCTTTTGGCTTTGCCGAGCCAGGGCGGGTGCCTCAAGATCGCCCGGCTGGATGGTCGGCCTTTAAGCGCGAAAGGCATTCCGTGGCATACTTACCGGGGACTGCTGACGGTTCGCCAAGAGACCGACACGACGCTGCGCGTTATCAACACGGTGGGGCTTGAGCCGTATCTGTACGGAGTCATCCCTGCCGAAATCGGCTCGAATGTGCCGCAGGAAGCCATGAAAGCGCAGGCCATCGCGGCCCGAACTTATGCCTTGAAGAACCGGGGCAAATGCACCGCCGAGGGCTTTGATCTGGACGACACGACGCGCTGCGAGGGGTACTATGGGGTGGACGGGGAAACGGCGCAGTCAAACGCGGCGGTGGATGCGACGCACTCCGAGGTGCTGACCTACAAAGGCCAGCTCATTGACGCCATCTTTTCCACAGACAGCGGCGGCATGACTGCGTGTGATCTCAGCGGCGACTGCCCCTATTTGCAGGCCGTCAAAGACGCCGACGGCGGCGACGGCCTGGATTATGCCGCATCGGGCCGCTACCACTCCTGGTCGTACACATTTACGCCGACCCAAATCGCCTCGCTTCTGGCGCGGGACCCGCGCACCCGTGTCAGCCGTTTTGTGTCACTCACAGTTAACGGCCTTGACCCATCAGGCCGGATCACGACGGCCACGGTTGCCGGAGCGGACGGCACGCTGAGAACCATCACCGGGCCGCAGCTTCGGCAGATTTTGGGGTACGACACGCTGCGCTCCACGCGAGTCGTCCTTTCGCGGACGCCAAGCGGCAGCTACAAGTTCGACGGCAGAGGCTGGGGACATGGCATGGGCATGTCTCAGGACGGCGCAGTTGCAATGGCCGGAGCGCCATACCATAAGACGTGCAGCCAGATTCTTTTGCACTACTACGTCGGCGCAAAAATTACTGTTGACTGGGCCGCCGGGATGCTTAAGACGGTTGCGACTCGGCCCGGCTTTTGATCGCTTCTAAAATCTTTTGCGTGTTGCCCTGCATCAGCCGGGCGACAACAGCCTTGAGTAGCGCCCCAATCAGCGGGATTTCCAAGTCGTAGTCAATCTCCGAATGGAACAGCGTCGTCCCTGGACTCTCTTCCGTAAAGCGCCACACCCCCCCGTAAGCCGTATAATCCCCTTTGATCTGCTTGAAGCGCAGCTCATGGGCGGCTTCATCCCACAAATCTTCTTCCGTCCAGCGCACTTTCAGCTTGAAGTCGGACGCGACCGCAACCCACTCGCTGACTGAGCGCAGGCCGTCGGCGCTCCGCTCGGTGATGGCGACGCTTTCCACATCCGGCATAAACTGAGGAAATGTTTCCTGGTCACGCGCCGCCGCAAACACGGCTTGCAGGGGAGCGTTGACCAAAACGCTGTTTTCAATATGGGGCATAGTAAAGGCTCTTAGTTGAGGCCAGGCTGGAGGCCGGGGTTGTGGAAAACCCCGGCAGGAGATGTCCTTCGGACAAGGAGAGGTCTAAGTCTCCTGTCTTCGTCCGAAGGACGCTTCTTTGCCGGGGTTTTCTACAACCCCGGCACTTTTAGTATGTTTCGCTACGCAAGCCGCCGGACGAGGCCGACGACTTTGCCGGCAATCTGGACATCGTCAAAGTACATCGGCTTCATGCGCTTGTTGGCAGGCTGAAGGCGAATGCGCTGCTTCTCTTTATAAAAACGCTTCACCGTGGCTTCGCTTTCAATCATTGCCACGACTGTTTCGCCGTTGTCGGCGGTCTGCTGGCGGCGCACGACCACGTAATCGCCGTCGTGAATGCCGTCGTCAATCATGGAGTCCCCGCGCACTTCTAAGATGAACCCGTCGCCGGAGATAAAGTCCGTTGGCAGCGGGAACACATCTTCCACGTCTTCCAC
>CAXTRL010000264.1:0-3153 GCA_964246575.1 uncultured Armatimonadales bacterium | reverse complement strand
CCTGCGGCGACCGTGCCGATGATCGGCACCTGGATGACCGACTTGCTCATCGGTCTCCCCTCCCCTATGCGGCTGTCATTCCTGCCGCTCGGCGTCAGCTTGATGGCGCGGGTCAGCACGGCGTCGCGCTCGATATGTCCCTGCTCTTGCAGCGTTTTCAGATGGGCATGGACCGTAGACGACGACGACAGATTGACGGCGGTGCCAATCTCCCGCACTGTCGGCGGGTAGCCGTGGGCGTCCATGTGGTGCTGGATATAATTTAAAATTTGTTTCTGGCGCGTGGAAATCGGTTTGTTCTGGTAATTAGGCTGAGTCATTTTGCATCTCCCAATGCGGCGCATCAGCGGCCAAACGCACTTATGGAGCAGAAAAACAGGCGTTCGGCAACAGATGTTCGGCCTTAACGGGAAGTATAGCACAAAATGAGACATTTGACAAGCGGTTCTTAGCCAGGACGTTCACGTCCTCACTGGAAGCAGGCGGTGTTTCTGAACATCTTCCAGCGGATACGAAGTAATGCCTTCTGAGGCAGAGCGAGTTCATTCGCTCGTCGGAGTCTGCTCGCCTGCGTTTGCTGCCCCTGACCTTGCCTTGACAAACAGCGGGTCGCAAGGTAAACTTTGAGGGATTTACCCGGAGGATCAGGCCATGATTATCATACTCTCGTCAGAGGCGACGAAGGAGAACTTGACGCACGTGACACAAATGCTGGAAGAGCGCGGTTACGGAGTGCATCTCTCCGAAGGCGTCGAAACAACCATTGTCGGCGCAGTCGGCGTTCCCGCCGACGCCGCCATGAAAGCCGAAGTGATGCAGCAGTTTGAAGCCTTGCCGTATGTGGACAAAGTCGTCCCCGTCACCAAGCCCTACAAAGTGGTCGGCAAGCAGTTCCACCCAGAGCCGACCATCATCAACGTGCGCGGCATCCTGATTGGCGATCCAAAGTTTGTGGTCGTCATGGCCGGCCCCTGCACCGTCGAAACCGAGCCGCAGCTGATGGAGTCCGCCCGCGCCGTTAAAGCCGCTGGGGCGCATATTCTCCGGGGCGGCGCGTATAAGCCCAGCACGTCTCCCTACTCGTTCCACGGCCACGGCGAGCCGGCCTTGAAGATGCTGGCGGCGGCCCGCGAAGAGCTGGGGATGCCGATTATCACGGAAGTTCTGGACGTGCGGGACGTAGAGCTAGTGTGCCGGTACGCCGACATTCTGCAAGTCGGGACCCGCAACATGGCAAACTTCCCGCTCTTGACCGAGATCGGCAAAACGCAGACGCCCGTGATGCTCAAGCGCGGCATGGCGGCAACGATTGAAGAGTGGCTCCAAGCTGCCGAGTATATCGCTTCCAACGGCAACAAAAACGTCATGCTCTGCGAGCGCGGCATTCGGACATTTGAGACCTACACCCGCAACACGTTCGACATCAACGCCATCGCCGCCGCCAAAGAATTGTCCCACCTGCCGGTGATTGCTGATCCATCCCACGCCACCGGACGGGCCAGCCTCGTCAACGCCGTCACGCGCGGCGCCATCGCTGCCGGGGCCGACGGCATCATTATTGAAGTTCACCCGAACCCCGAGAAAGCTCTTAAAGACGGCGCACAGTCCCTTCTGCCCGAAGCCTTCGACAAGCTGATGCACGACATCGCCCCCATCGCCAGCGCCGTGGGCCGGCACTTGTAGAGACAAGAAACAGAGGCAAACATGGCCGTTTTAGAATCAGAAATCGCTGTTAACACGGGTGATCGGGCTTGGCAGCATTACTATCGCCTGCGCCCGCAGATTGAAACACCAGAAAACATCGGCAAGCTCATTTTGTTTGATGTAGGCAGCGGCGACTACGAGATTGCGGAAGATGATCTCGGCATTGATGCCGTCGGCGTTCTCCGTGAGCGGCATTCAAATGCTGATGTATTTTGCTTGCGGATTGGGTATGAAGCGGTCTGTTCGTTTGATGGTGGATTGGGACGCCTTCCTCAATGATGCGAGGCACCACAAGACGACGGCAGGGAATTTTGCCGATCACTTTCCGTCTGCCGGGGCAGCCGAACCTCACGTTGGAATTTGTTGTAGACACTGGCTTCACCGAGTTCTTGACGCTGCCGGTGGCGGCAGTTGCCGCGCCGCGTTTGCCATATAGCCATGAGCATCCGGCTTACCTCGCGGATGGCAGCAGTGTCAAGTAAGCGTTCTGGCGACAGGCAGACGACCGCTGCTGGGGACAGAGCTGCTGGACGATCAAGAGCTGCGGGTGCGGTTCCGGGAAAACAACTTGGTGACGGTAGACGCATTGTGACGCTGCTAAGAATAACACACAAATAAAGACGCAGGAAATCAAGAAGGCCGCAGAGAATGAGCGTACATGAAACGCTTCTCTGCGGCCCTTTTCTTGTCATCGCTGGCTTAGAAATGAACCCCTCATGCTGACACCGCTTACTCGGGCCGGGCTGGTCATTGGACTGGGCATCGGCGGCTTTTTTGACGGGATCGTGCTGCACCAGATTTTGCAGTGGCACCATCTGGTCTGCTACTCGGCAGACTGCAAGCCGACCTCGGTCGCCATGCTTCAGCGCCAGAACACGCAGGACGGCTACTTTCACTTGGTCGTCTGGATTTTGACGATTATTGGGACCGTGATGCTATTTCGCGCCGCTCGTCAGCCGGACACGCCCTGGACCGCACGAGCATTCGGCGGGTCGGTGCTGGCCGGATGGGGGACGTTCAACTTTGTCGAGGGCTTGATTGACCACCAGATACTCGGCATTCACCATGTCCTGCCCGGCCCGCATCAGTTCGCCGCCGACATGGCCTTTCTCGCCTTCGGCCTGCTGCTGATCGCCGCCGGCTGGCTGCTTGTTTCCACTCGTTCCGAGCCGCCAGGCCGCCGGGCAGTCTCAGCGGCATAATGAGGCATATTACTATGACAGGCGAACCACATTTTGCAGTCCCGTGTTTTGCATTCCCTTTTGAGCCGGGTGGGTTTGGCACGGTCGCCCTGGTCGGCGTCGGCTTGATTGGCGGCTCGCTTGGTCGGACGCTAAAGACGCGGCGGCTGGCGCGTCAGGTTGTTGGCGTAGAGCGCACGGAAGACCGCCTGCAAGCGGCGCTGTCGCTGGGCGCGATTGATGCGGGAACGGTTTCTTTAACTGAAGC
>CAXTRL010000263.1:0-5449 GCA_964246575.1 uncultured Armatimonadales bacterium | reverse complement strand
TCTTTGGACAAGACCCTGTTTTTTACGATCTGCTGGAAGCGCAGGCGGAAACCGCGCACAAAGCCGCGCAATTGTTTCATTCCCTGACACAAGACTTTGGGCAGGCGGCGCAGATCGCCGAGAACGTCAAGCGCTTGGAGGCGGAGGGCGACAACCTGACCCACGACCTGGTCAACAAAGCCGACGCCAAGTTTATCACGCCGCTGGACAAAGGCGACTTGCACGGGCTGTCGCAGGCGCTGGATACTATTACGGACACGCTGGAAGCCGCAGTTGCCCGCATCTCGCTGTATCAGATCTCGCCCTTGCGGCCTGACCTGGCCCCGATGACCGAGCGCCTAGTGCAGATCACGCAGGCCACCCGCAAAGGCGTGAACTTCTTAAGGCACATGAAAGACCATGACGCGCTGGCTCCCCTGCTCGTTCGCATTCACGACCTGGAAAACGAGAATGATCAGCTTTACCGGGCCGCGCTCGCCATGCTGCTGAACCAGGACGGGGCCGACCCAATTCTGGTCATCAAGTGGAAAGAAATCTATGACCGCGTGGAGCTTGTCGCCGACGAGTGCGAGCATGTCGCAGACATTCTGGAAGGTCTGGTGGTGAAATATGCTTAATCTACTCGGCGAGCATCTTCCTATCCTGCTCATTGTCATTGTTGTGTTTGGCTTGCTGTTTGACTTTACGAACGGCTTCCACGACACCGCGAATGCCGTTGCGACCGTCATCTCGACCCGCGTTCTCCCGCCGACTTTTGCCATTGTCATGTGCGCCGTGCTGAACTTCGCCGGCGCGTTCGTCTCGCAGAAAGTTGCCGGAACCATTGCGAAGGGCCTTATTGACGCTCATGCTGCGACGCAGGAAGTCATTCTTGCTGCGATTATCGGGGCAATCGCCTGGAACATCCTGACCTGGTACTTCGGCATCCCCTCGTCGTCGTCTCACGCCTTGATTGGCGGCCTAGTCGGCGCAACCTTAGTGTTCGCGGGGACTCATGCCGTCATCTGGCACGGCGTCGTCAGCAAAGTGGTGGTTCCCATGGTCCTATCTCCCATTTTGGGAGGCGCGATCGCTTTCGCGATTATGATGTTGCTGTTTGGCCTCTTCGCGAACACGCGGCCCGGCAAGGTCAACGGCATCTTCTCATGGCTTCAGCGTCTTTCCGCCGCCGCCGTGGCGTTTAACCACGGGCAGAACGACGCGCAAAAGACAATGGGGGTCATCACGCTGGCGCTGGTCGCGTTCCATGTCCTGCCCGGCAGCAAGCACGTCCAGATCCCAGTTTGGGTGATTATCTCCTGCGCGACGGCCATGGGCCTCGGCACGCTGTCCGGCGGCTGGCGGATTATCAAGACGCTGGGAACGAAAATTATTGACTTGCAGCCGATCAACGGTTTTGCGGCGGAAACGTCTGCAAGCATTGTTCTCGCGACGGCCAGCTACTTCGGGATGCCGGTGTCCACCACCCATATTGTCTGTGGCAGCGTGTTTGGTGTGGGGATTGCGAAGCGTCTCAACGAAGTGCGCTGGCCGGTAGCCCAGCAGATGGTCACTGCCTGGGTGCTGACCCTGCCCGGCGCGGCCCTCGTGGCGGGATTAAGCTTCTTCCTCATCAGCCTCGGCGGGCAGCACGCTCCCGTGGCGATGCGCTAGGCTAGAATGCTTCATTTGCTTGGCCTTAGCGTGTCCAGCAGCAGTTCTTCCTGCGTTTCCTTCTCCACAAACAGCCAGGAAGTCCAGCCGTTTGCTGTGGGCAGGCCAAGGCAGGCGGCGGCGACTTTATGAATAGAGCCGCGATGGCCGTTCGCCGAAATTGTGCCGTCGGCGTGAACGACGGCGTAGACTTGAGCGCCTTTCAGCCGCAGCGCCGAGCCGGGCAGGAGACGCCCGTTTTCCACAAAGCTGACGAACGGGACGCGCGGCTTAGGGCCGCCGAGCAGCACCCCGCCTTCGTCGGCGGCGGTCAGCAGCGCGGGCGCGATATTCGCCAGCCTCTTTTCCGCAACTTCCACATACACTGCTTCCCGGTCAATCGTGATGTAGCTGCGGCCCAGCTTCTTGGCAACCGCCGCCGTGGTGCCGGTCCCGCAAAAAGGGTCCAGCACCACATCGCCGGGGTTTGTCGTCGCGGCGATGACCCGGTGCATCAGCGCTTCCGGCTTCTGCGTGGTGTGCGCTTTTTTGCCATCGCGGGTTTCGCGCTCGCCGCCGGAGCAAAGCGGAATGTACCAGTCCGAGCGCATCTGCTTGTCGTCGTTGCCCGCTTTCAGGGCATGGTAATGAAACGTGTACTTCTTTTGGTCCGCCGACTTTTTTGCCCACAGCAGCGTTTCGTGAGCGTTGCAAAAGCGCGTCCCGTGCATCTGCGGCGTCGGATTTGCCTTCAACCAGACGATGTCATTCAGCACCCAGTAGCCGACATCCATCAGCACTGCGCCGACGCGGTAGATGTTGTGGTAAGAGCCGATGACCCAAAGCGTGCCGGTGTCTTTCAGCACCCGCCGGGCGGCGGAAAGCCAGGCGCGGGTGAACGTGTCATATTCGGCGAACGACTTGAACTTGTCCCAGGGGTCGGTGACGGCGTCCACTTTGGTCATGTTGGGCCGCCACAACTCACCCCCAAGCTGCATGTTGTAGGGCGGGTCGGCAAAGACGAGATCTACCGATTTCGGCGGCAGGGCGTTCATCACTTCCACACAGTCGCCAAGTATGATTTGGTTGATGGGAACCGGGGCGGCAGGCGGTTTCGTGCGCCGCGCGGCAGGTTTTCGGAGTGGCTGGGTGGACATGGGCAGGCTATTGTACCACGGGGGACTCAGGAAAACAATGGCAGGGGACTCTTGGGCAAAGAGTTATAGACGATGTCAGACAAGGGCGTGAAGGAACGAGGGCAGGAATGCCCTCGCTGGGGGGCGAAGCGCCAAGCCGCCACCTGCGTGGCGGAAGAATAAGAACGCTATTTCTGAGTCCTGTCCCGCGCAGGCGGGACCTCAGCGTCCGCGCTCCCCAGCGAGGGGGTTCACTCCCTCGCTCCTATTCTCGCGCTTCATACCCTCGTTCCCTTCTGCGCCGCGTACTTCTCCAGCAGTTCCCGCTCACGCTCCGGGGACAGGCCGACTTTGAGCGGGTCTGCCGGGCGCGTTTTGTCCCACGCCAGCGTGTCCTGCACCGTGTCCGCCAGAGGGCGGAACGTCAGGCCGGCGGCGACGGCTTTGGCGATGGAGGCCGTCATCAGGCCGGGCATGTCGGAAGATGCCGGGATATAAAACGGCAGCAGGCTTGTCGAGTCGCCGTCGTTTTCCTTCAGAAATGCATCAGGCACCCACTCAAAACGTGCGTCGCTGCCGCTGACGGTGCGGCAGGTTTCGAGTATTTGGCCCAGCGTCAGGGTGTGGTCAGGGCCGGTGGCGTTGTAAAATCCCATCGCTTCCTGCTCCATCATGGCAAGCGTCCAGTCGGCGAGGTCGCGGGCGTCAATAATCTGAACCGGCTGGCTTGGCGTGCCGGGAGCAAGCACATCGCCGCCAAGATTGATGCGGTGCGGCCAATAAGTGAAGCGGTCGGTTGGATCGTAAGGGCCGACAATGAAGCCGGGGCGGATTTGGAGGGCGCGGCCCGGCAGCGCGGCTTCAACGGCCTGTTCGCACAACACTTTAAGCGGCCCATAAGTCGCGCCGCTGACTTCTTCAACAGTCGGGTCGTCCAGCGTTCCAAGCGGCCCGCTTTCGTCCAGCCCCGGCGTCTTGAAATCTGAATAAACCGAGATCGTGGAAATGAAAACGTAGCGCGACACGCTACCTGCAAGAAGCTCCGCCGACTGACGGACAATGCGCGGGACGTAGCCGCAGGTGTCAATGACGGCGTCCCAAGTGCGGCCTTTTAAGACATCAAGGCCGTCACCGTCCCGGTCGCCGCGCAGGTTTTCAGCCTGGGGGAACAGATCGGCGTTGCGGCCTCGGTTAAAGAGCGTCAGCGCGTGGCCCCGCGCGAGTGCGGCTTCCGCCATATGCCGCCCGACAAACTGCGTTCCACCGATAATCAGTATCTTCAATGCGGTTTCTCCTGGTAAAATAACACTATGAGTGTTTTAAATGAAGTGCTGCGGGCCAATGCCCAGTTTACGCAAACGTATGACACGGCGCGGGCGACCAACCCAGTGACCTACAAGTTGGCGGTGGTCGCCTGCATGGATTACCGCATCCCACTGCAAGAAGCGTTTGGGCTGGGTCCCGGCGACGCTTACATTCTCCGCAACGCCGGCGGGGTCGTGACTGAGGACGTGATCCGTTCACTTTTAGTCGCCCATTACAAGCTCGGCGTGCAGGAGTTTCTGGTCGTCAACCATACCGGGTGCGGAATGCAGACGTTCCGGGACGAAGACCTGCGCGAAGACATCCGCAAACGCTCCGGCACGGACTCCATCGCCCCGGAACAGTTCCATGCGTTCGGCGACATGGAAGACCACATCCGCCGGCAGCTTCAGCGCATCCAAAGCCACCCCTGGATCCCCGCCCACATTCCCGTCACCGGCTGCATCTACGACGTGCATACCGGCAAATTAAAGATTGTCGCGGTGGAATAGGAACCTACCCCACCGCCAAAATCAGACACTTCAAATACTCCGACTCCGGCGCGTCTAAAAGAACGGGATGGTCGGCGGGCTGGCCCCGGCCTTCAATCAGCTTCAGCGTTCGGCCTGCGTCGCGGGCAGCGGTTTGGACGATCTCACGGAACTCCGGCGCGGACAGGTGATGGGAACAGGAACACGTCACCAAGACGCCGTTTGGGCGCAGCAGGCGCAGGGCGACGCGGTTGATTTCGTTGTAACCGCGCACCGCGCCGTCCCGGCTGCTGCGGTTCTTGGTGAACGCGGGCGGGTCTAGCACGATCATGTCCGTCCGGTATTTCGTGCTTTCTAACGCCCGCAGGTGGTCAAAGACGTTTTCGGTAACGATTTCGTGCGGGATTGTCAGTCCATTGCGCTCCCACTGCCGCTGGTTCAGCGCGTTAAACTCTGGGCTGATTTCTACATCAGTTATACTTTTTGCTCCTGCATAAGCCGCACGGAGGCCGAACAGGCCCGTATAAGAGAAGCAGTTCAGAACGTCGCGCCCGGCAGCCTGACGCGTGGCGGCTTTTTGGTTCTGGATTTGATCCAAAAACAAGCCCGTCTTTGCGCCTGACTTGAGATTAGCGAGAAGGGTCGCGCCGCCGTCCTGCAAGACCAAGTCGTCTGGGGGTAGTTCTCCGGCCAGCACCCCCACCCGCTCTTCCAAGCCTTCCAGCTTGCGGACGGCGCTGTCCGAGCGCTCGTAGATGCCAGTCGGTGACAACTGCGACAAAAGCGCAGCGATAATTGTCTCCCGCCAGGGTTCCAGCCCCAGCGCAAGAAACTGGACCACCAAGAAGTCCCCGTACTTATCCACAATCAGGCCCGGCAGGCCGTCCG
>CAXTRL010000262.1:0-5454 GCA_964246575.1 uncultured Armatimonadales bacterium | reverse complement strand
ATTTAGTCCCGCAGGGACTTTCACTCCATAGTAGACCGGCACTTCCAGTGCCGGTGCATTGGGCTATTTGCTCATCGCCAGCGGCACGAAGGCGCGGGCGCCTAAAGAAACGGCCTGGGCGATCCGCTCGGCGACTTCCCGAAAGACCTGAGCATACGGGCCGTTCGGCGACGCCACCACCGACGGCATCCCTTCGTCAGCCTCGGACCCTATCTCCAGCGCCAGCGGAATGCCGCCGAAGAACGGCACTTCCAGCGCTTCCGCCGCCTGCGACCCGCCGCCGTGCGAAAAGACGTGGTGGCGCGAGTTGCAGGTCGGACACAAGAAATAAGACATATTTTCAACGATGCCAAGAATGGGAACGTCCAGGCGCTTGAACATCGCCACGGCCTTAACCGCGACAGCAGCCGCGAGGTCCTGCGGGGTCATTACGACCACCGCGCCCGACAGCGGAATGCTCTGGGCCAGCGTCAACTGGGCGTCACCGGTGCCGGGCGGCAGGTCGACAATCAGATAATCAATCTCGCCCCACTGCACTTCCCGCAAAAACTGCTGAACGGCTTTGGCGACCATCGGGCCGCGCCAAATCACCGCCGAGCCGCCGGGCTGCAAAAAGCCCATGCTCATAATCTTGACGCCATACTGCTCAATGGGCAGCATGACTTCTTTCTTTTTGTCCACTTCCGGCTGACTGTCTTCCACGCCCATAATAATCGGGATGGACGGGCCGTAAATGTCGGCATCTAAAAGGCCGACTTTGGCCCCCATTTGGGCCAGGGCGCAGGCGATGTTGGCAGACACGGTGCTTTTGCCGACGCCGCCTTTGCCGGATGCGATGGCGACAATGTTCTTGACCCCCGGCAGCGGCTGCTGGGTGGGAATGCCCTTTCCCGTGTTGGCCCGAACCACGGCGGTCATTTCTATGGTAATCGCGCCGACGCCGGGGACCTTCCCGACTTCTTCACGGCACATGCGCTCGATTTCTTCTTTTAAGGGGCAGGCGGGCGTCGTCAGCTCCACCGTAAACGACACGCTGGGACCGTCCACGGCGACGTTTTTGATCATTCCCAGCGTCACTAAATCTTTGCGGAAATCCGGGTCTATCACGCGGCGCAGCGCCGTCAGTATTTGTTCTTGTGTGATTGGCATTTCGGGTACAATCCTCGTATCTATTGTACCCATCTCCCGAAGACGCTGTCAAACCGAAAAGTTTCCACCAGAAGTCCCAAACCGAAAGTCTTGCGATGCCTCTTTTTAACCGTTCTCCGTCCGGCCAGCCTTCCGCCGCCGGCGCTGCCGCCGCGCCGGGCCGGTGGTCCCGCATGTTGATCCCTGCCGTAGACCAGGCGTACTCCAACCGCGCTTTGGAAATGGCCTATCGCCTGGCTGAAGGCACCCAAACGCTGATCCAGCTTGCGTATATTATTGAAGTCCCGCGCATCCTGCCGCTCGACGCCGCCCTGCCCGACGCCGAGTCTGTGGCCGCGAACGCGCTCAATTTGGCCGAGCGGGCCGCCGTGCCGTACAAGGTCCAGGTGGAGTCGGTCATTCACCGCACCCGCAAGGCCAAAGAGCGCATTTTGTCATTAATCACCGAAGAAAAAGCAGATTTGCTTGTTCTCGGCGGCCGCCCCGACCGCCTGCGCGGCTTGTCCAGCGAGCTGACCCGCGAACTGTTCTTCGCCGCCCCCTGCGAAGTCCTCGTCAACTACATCGCCAACGAAAAGTAGATCATGGAAGCTGAGGGTGCGAAAACGGTTCCAGCGTCAGCAGCGTTCCGTGGCTCTTTAAGAACGGCTTCAGCCGGGCGAACGCTTGCGCCTGGGAAGCGGCGTCGGGAAAGTTTGTCCGAGAAAGCCGGAGCTGGGTGCCGCGCGGGAACTGGGCTAACTTGTCTTCCAGGGCGGCAAACGACGGCAGCGATTTGTATTGAACAACGATCCAATCATCCGCTTCTCCGCCATAGATAATGGAAATGGGATCAGTCGGCGGCGTCCATGCCTGCAAACAAGTTTGGATGTTCTGGTGTGCCCCGGTTGTCACGCAGAGTTTATCCAGAGCCTGAAGCTGAGTTTGGGTTGTCAGCCACTTCGGAGAAACCGCAAGGGCGTCAACAAGCCTAAACTCCAGTTCCGACTCCATGGAAGAGACGCGCAAGTCGGTCGGCTCAATCAAGTCCGCTTTGCCCGCCCAGTGCGTATGCCATTCCCGCAGCCGCGCCCAAAGCGCCGGCTCGTCGCGCGGCGATCCATTCTCGCCGAGCATTTTGGCGGCATCGGCGGCAACTTCCGTGTCCGGGTCATGCAGATGCCGCACGGCTAGATGCTCCAAATCCGGCCCAGTCTGAAGCGCGGCAACATCGCTCAGCACAAACCGATAACAGCCGGTATCTTTGCGCGTTGCCAGCGCTTTTCGCATCTGCGCCGCGCCGAAAACAGGGTCAGTTCGCAGAAAATAAGCCAGCAGGTTGGCTTGAAAGTCACAGGCACAGCGTCCGCCTTTGTCGCCGTAAGCCGCCTTGACGCGCGGCAGAATGGCGGCGGTCGCGTAGCGCTCGACCAGCCGAGACACATCTTCGCTGTCTCCACTTCCGGTGTGAAGAACACTTTCCAGATTGGCGGCGAGGATGTTGTCCAGTGACGGCAGCCTTCGGTCCGGCAGCGAGCAAAGCGTCGGCAGATCCACGCGCGGACGTGTGCTTTTTATCTCAGTCAGCAGCAAAGCGCGGCCTTCGGCGGGGGACAATTCTACGAAGCGGCGCAGGGCCAGGCTATGCTGGTCCAGGGACTCAGCCTCGCGCGAGTTGCCCACGCCGACATCGGCGACCGGCTTTGCATATAAGCGGCGCAGGACCGGCAGCATGTCCGGCCCGCGCAGGTTGTCCCAGTTGTAGCCCAGCAGATTGTCCTGCTGCTCCGGCGTCAGGTCGTCAAACACCGGCACCAGCGCCCGTACCCGGTCTTGATACTCCGCCGTGTTTTGATGGTGATAATCCAGCATAAGCAGCGCGTAAAGACTGGCGACCCGTGCCTTGCCGCGCTTGTTGGGTGCGGCGGCTTTCAGGCGTTCCCAATCCTGCTCTTGCAGCGCCGTCATGGCGGCGAGGCGCTGCCGCAGCAAATCCTGCCTTTGCTTTTCTTTGGTTGGGTCGCCGGGAACGTAGCGCGGGATTGGCTGGGTGTACGCCGCCAGAAACTGCACTTGCGCCAGATCGTAAATGAACTGCTCGGAAATGGGAAAGTCTGGGTCGGATATTTGGCGTTCCATTTCTGAGATAACAAAGCTTGGCTGCGGAAAGCCAAACAAGCCAAGCTGGGTCTGATTGTAAGTGCGGGTGTTAGCGAAGTCAAAGTCGGAAAACGTGCCGTAGCGGGCGACCATTGCCCGCGCTGCGTCGGGCGTATCCAAAAACCGGACTGTGCGGATAGCAGCCTGCTGCGAGGCGTCAGTGCGCGAGTTGTACCCTTGCGCGTTGTACAGCGGCAGCGTGGCTTGAAGCGTCTGGGCGTCCCAGGCCGGGTCATCGGGCAGGACATCAAACTCCACAGCGCTGGAAGTTGCGGCATGGCCTTGAAAAAACAAATCATTGTGCCGCTTGGCTGCGTCTGTTATCCGCTCGCTTGTCAAATAAACCCGGTAATGACCCGGCGCATCAAAGCGCAGCCATTCGTTCAGCGTGTACGAAATCGTGAGCGGCTTGGCCGCCAGCGGCTCAAAGCGCGGCCCCGGCCCACTGTACGCCATGCCGAACTCACGGTCATAATAGACCGGCAGCGGGTCCACGGCTCCGGTGGAATGATCCACATGGAACGTATCCGAGTTCCATTCCAAATCCCGGCTGCCGGTGTCCGTGTTGAGGTCGTACTTGCCGGGCAAGCGGCTTGCAAAGGCCGCCGCAAGCGGGATCATCTCGCCGCGATGGAACTGCGTCCTGCCGCCGGGCAGCGTAAGGGTAGCAGACACGCCCAGCGGGTTCATCGTCGCCGCCTTCCGCCGCGCCGCCTCAAACTCCGTCTCGCCGTGGGCGGGGACCAGCCGCACGCATGTCAAAATTAGGCAGGCAGCAGCGAAAAGTGCGGTTCGGCAGTAGATCATAAAAGTTTCCCCTACTTTGTTGGTTCCCAGAAAGCCGCAAAAGGTTCAAAGCAGCGTCAGCGCAGATTTCGCTAGCTGGCTATGCGGGTCGTCTTGAAGCGCCAAAGTGAGCAGCGCCCGCGCTTCCTTTTGCCGGCCTGCTAGGGCCGCCGAGATGCCGCGCGTCAGATTATACTCCCCTTGCTGCGCTTTGGAACGCGGCGAAGACGGCGCGATTTCACCGAGCAGCACGGCGGCATGGGACTGGTCCGCCGCCTGCCCGGACTTCAGCAGCAGCACAGCCAGACCCAGCCGCAGAGCGTCGTCGTGCGGCGCGGCGTCATGCGCCAGCTCCATCTGCGCCCGCGCTTCTTCCCAATACCTTGGCTTTTGCTGGGCCAAGTAGTAGTCCGCGTCTGCCAGCAGAAGACGCAGGTAAACTTGCGGGCGACGGCGCAGCTCACGGCGGCAGGCAGCGGCCAGCAGGACATAATCCCCGGTGACAGCCGCAACGTGCATCTGGTAGTCAATCGCGTCCTGCTGATACGGGTTTTGCTGCAAAGCCAGCCGCTCCGACCTCTGCGCTCCTTTCGGGTCATAGCAGAACTGAAACTGCACCCAGGCCCGCGCGGCGTAAGCGGACGCCGCTTGCGTCCCGGTGGCAGATTGTGCAACAGCCGTGATACGGCGCAAGGCAATCTTCGCACGGCGAACCGCCGGCGGCGTTTCTTTTGCCGTTGCCTCTGGGCTGGTAGGAAGGCTGTAATGAACCTCCACAAAGACATAATCTATGGTCG
Source organism: uncultured Armatimonadales bacterium (assembly GCA_964246575.1). Classification (GTDB taxonomy): domain Bacteria; phylum Armatimonadota; class Armatimonadia; order Armatimonadales; family Capsulimonadaceae; genus JANXMY01. The sequence goes on along the minus strand of CAXTRL010000262.1, from coordinate 583 downwards.
GGACCATTGCCTGCGCGTAAGGATCGCGCGGAGAAAGGTCTGCGGCACGCTGGTAGTCACTGAGACCGTTGCGCGAAAACATTCTTCCTGGCCCCCAGGTGTGGAACTCGCCGCGCATAGCCCAAACAGCAGGGTTTTCGGGCGCAAGCCGAACGGCTTCATTGTAAGCCCGGCTTGCGTCGCGCCCTTGATGCGTTTTGGCTTCCGTTTGCGGCGTAGACTCCTCATTAAGAACCATGCCCAGCGCCAGCCAAACCTCGGCGCTGTTCGGCGCAGTCTGGGTCGCTTCCCGCAGATATGTTTCCGCAGCGGCAGCCCGCCCGGAAGCATCCAAAGTTCTGCCATATCCCGCCAGCGCCATGCCGTCATTCGGCTGCCGTTTCAGCACAGCATCATAAAGGGCCTCGCTCTGCTGGAAAGCGGCTTTTGACTTCATCAGCAAGCCCGCCTGGCGGTACAAGCCGCCGAGATGACGATACCGATCCGCATCCGCCACACCGCCGGTCATCTGTCGGCGCACAGCCACAATTCGTCCCGCGTAGTCCGAGCTTTGCCGAAAGAAGTGGAAGCCCTGATCCAGCGA
>CAXTRL010000261.1:0-5465 GCA_964246575.1 uncultured Armatimonadales bacterium | reverse complement strand
TTTCCAGCGCCAGATGCTCACAAGGAAACGCAAACTTTGCGTCAACAAGCCGGGCCATCATGCGCTCAGACATGGGCGCGGACGGCCACATCTTGTCGTTTGCACCTGAGATCAGAAGCACCGGGCCATGGATGTTCTCTACAGGAATGGACGCCAGCTTTACCTGCTTGGCATTGCGGAGAGCAAGCTTGTACGCTTGCAGGAACTCGCCCGTTCGCATTCCTTTGATGGCTGCCGGGATCGCGATCAGCGGAAGCGAGACGTAGGGAAGGTCCTTGCCTCTATGAGACCAGGACGAAGTCCTTTTGATCGGTGCTAATCCCTCGAACACGACATTGCTGGGTACAAAAGCGGCAACGGCTCTGACTTCCGGGTAACGACCGCCCAAAAGCAGGGCAAGCTCCGCGCCCTTCGAGCCGCCGACAAGGGCGTACTGGTGGGGCAAAACTTCCGGCTGTTCGGCAAGCCAGGCGAATGCGGTCTCGAAGTATTCCAGTGGAATGCTCGCCAGCAATTTGGGGACACCTTCCAGGCCAAAGTAAGCCAAAGAAAAGACAGTCAAGCCGGCTTCCACGAGATCCGCCAGCATTTCCCTCTGGTACGGGTTATCGCTCCAGCTTTTGCCGCCTTCCGAGCCGCCCAGCATGATAACTGTGGGGTTTTGTGACGCGCCCTCGGCATAAAACAAGTCGCTGACCAGCCCGCGCTCTACTACGTTCCGACAGATCATCCGGCTTCCTCCGGTATAAGAAAACGGCGCAGCAAACAGTGACCTACCAGCAGAGTCAGGCTAAACAGCAGGCAGTATGCCGCCATGACCACTGCCGTCAGCGCATCCGGGCTGAGAGCAAAGCGGGACAGCAAATGCCACACAGGCTCGGCGGGGCCAAACAAAAGATGCTGCGCCCAGAGCCACGGCAGACCAACGGTGAACGGCAACGCGGCGACTACGGCAAGGTCGCAGGCGCGGAAACGACGAAAAAAACGCATCAATCGAGTTCCTCCTGCTGCCGCGTTCGGCGGGCAGCAGAAGAAGTAACGCAGGACGCGGCAGAAAGTTTCGCCCTAGTTCAAAGACGGAGTGGGAAGCTCGAAGACGATGTCGCCGTCGGTAGTTTCCACGGTGACACGCTCTAAACTTGTGTTGTCGCCGGGCTGGGGGGCGCGGACCATTCGGATGAAGCGCATTTGGGCGGAGCGCTTGGCATCATCCAAGCTGACATGCTTGTCAACCCGGATTTTGCGGCAGGCAGCAGCAGCATCTTTGCCGAGCAGGGTGTCGTAAACAACGTAAGCCATCGGAATTTTTCCTCCAAAGAAAGTGAACGGTACAAGCCGGGAGGGAAGAAAAAGGCGTGCCGCCCCGCAGCGAAACGCTAGGATAAATAGGATACATTTCACTATACCATGACTTTTGCTAGGTACTGGGGAAACTGTAACCAACTATTTATGATTTTTATACTAAAGCGGCTTGCCGTTTAGCGAGGCCGCGACGGAAATTTCCTGTTCGCGGGCCAGCAGCCAGCCGCCGGAATGCTTGACCCACACATCTTGATAGGTGCCGTTCAGGACAATCGTGCGGCTGACATGGGTTTGCGGGTCGGGGAGGCTCAGGCTGCCGAGTCGGTGCAGGGACACATCCGCTTCCGTGCCGGCTTTTGCCAATGTCAGCTTTTGGATGGTGGAGTGGGTGACGCCGGGCCGGGCCGGCAGGGCAAACGTCGCCTGAAAGTCCGCCCGCTCTTCTTGAAGGCCGTGCGTCTGCCCGGTCCGGCTAATCCCGACAAAGTTCGGGGCGTAATGCGCCAGCGTCGCCGAAATGTCCCGCCGCGCGACCGCCTGGTCACGAGCGTCATAGTCGGCTTGCAGGGTTTTTTGGACGGCGGCGGGAGTGGGGGCAGCAAAAGCAGGCCCGGTCAGGGCGGCAAAAAGAGCCGCAAGGGCAAAAGTTTTTCTCATCATCATTTCCTTTCCCAACTTCGGAAGGGTTATTAAGATTACGATTCTCTTTCGGCGCGGTTTGTTCCTGCCGAACGCCAAAAAGTTCAGGCAGAAAATCAGCAAGCAGGAAATTGGGCGGCGCTGGCGAACTTGACCTTATGGAACAAAACGTAAATCAGCAAGTGAGAGATCATCTACTAAAGATGGACCCAGCAACTCATGCTGTCCTTGCACCGTTCCTCGGTGAGCCGCCTGCCGATGCTTGGCTGCGGGATGTTCTTCTCTCTTATGGGCGTTATCTTGTCCGCGTACTCAGCAACCATATTCCTACAGCGGAAGCGGAAGTTCTGCTGCGGGACGACCTGCTTCCGTTAGCTGGCATCAGCCTGGATAAGCTGCTTTCTTTGGACGACTTGGAAGAAGCGCTGGCGACCCATTTCCGGGAGCGGGGCTTGTATTTTCTTGGCGGTCAAACACTTCCTTATTATGGCCCGTATATTTGGAAGCGGATGGAAAGCAAAGAATTTTCGGTGGAATTACCGAATGGCTCTCAGGAGGTGGTGGTACATTTCCTGCATGAGTTCTTGTTATGCGGCTGGCACCATTTCCACTCTTACGGCAAGAGCAGCGCCGGAGGCTGGGCAAAATGGGGGGAGGCAAACTGGCCGGACGGATTGTACTGCGTTTATGATGCCTGGAAGATGAAGAACGGACTGGACAGTCAGAAATTTCAAGTATCCCTGCTGAAGCACGAAGCGCAGCATTTGTCGGATTTCCAAAAGTTCCCGTCGCTAACGCCAGTGAACCTAGAATACCGGGCGAAGCTCGTGGAACTTATCTACTTGTCCTCGCTGGAAGACAGGTTCCTTTGGTTTCTCCAAGACGCAAATGATGATCCCGATGCTCCTCACCCACAGGCTGCTCACCGGATTATTGCAGATCTATCGCGGCGGCTGTTCAACGTGGAATATGTTTCTGAGGAGGAAAAGTGGCGCGGGATTAAGTATGAACAGATACAGGATATGGCTCGGCTCTTACTGAGCGAAAACTCTAAAGCTTTGGAAACACAAGGACAATAATGGAAATCAATGAAGCGACGATTACGCAGTTCAAGGACGATTTTGCGCGGGTGCGGGCCGAATGCGGCAAAGTGATTGTCGGCAATCTGGACATTGTGGACGGCGTTTTGATTTGCCTTTTGTCCGGCGGTCATGCCCTGCTGGAAGGGGTGCCGGGGCTGGGCAAAACGCTGCTGGTGCGGACGCTTTCACGGGTGCTGGATTTATCTTTCAATAGAGTTCAGTTTACGCCGGATTTGATGCCCGCCGACATCACCGGCACGAACATTCTGATGGAAGATGACGCCGGGCGCAAGATGTTCCAATTCCAGCCGGGGCCGATCTTCGCCAGCATCGTGCTGGCGGACGAAATCAACCGGGCAACCCCGAAAACCCAGTCGGCGATGCTGGAAGCCATGCAGGAGCATTCGGTGACGGTCTCCGGCAAGCAGTATCAATTGCAGGAGCCGTTTTTCGTGCTGGCGACCCAAAACCCGATTGAAATGGAAGGCACCTACCCCTTGCCGGAAGCCCAATTGGACCGCTTTTTGTTTAAGCTGATCGTGCCGTCGCCGACCCTGGCCGAGCTGTCAGCCATTGTGGAGCGGACCACCGGCGCAGAGACGCCGCAGATCAACAAAGTGCTGGACGGAGCGCAGATCATGGCGATGCGCCAGGTCGCCCGCGAAGTCCCAATTGCGTCCCATGTCCGGGATTTTGCCGTGCGCGTCATTCTCGCCACTCATCCGCGCTCGGAAGTGGCGACGCCGATGGTCAACCAGTTTGTCCGGTTCGGCGCGTCCCCGCGCGGGGCGCAGGCGCTGGTGCTGGCCGCCAAGATCCGGGCGCTTTTAGATGGCCGCTACAATGTCGCCTATGACGACATTATTTCTATCGCTCCCGCCGCGCTGCGGCACCGCTTGATCTTAAACTTTGAGGGTGAAGCCGAAGGCATCGGCGCAGACGCCGTCGTCCGGGACATCTTAACCCGTCTGTCCACCCAAAGCACGGCGCAGATGGCGGGGGTGTAAGTCACTGTAGGGACAGGCACTGACAAGAAGGGCGAACACAAGGTTCGCCCCTACGTTTGCATTCGCTGGCGCATGACCTCAAAGGCGATAATCGCCGTGGCCGATGCCGTGCCGAGCGAGTGGGGCAGGGAGCGGCCATAGGGGATACGCAGCTTGAGATCAGCCTCGTCCAGAAACGAGCGGGTGATGCCGCGCTTTTCGCCGCCAATCAGCAAAAACAGCGGGCGGGTCAGGTCGGCGTCGTACAAAGACACGCTGCCCGGCTCATCGGTGGCGCAGGCGATGAGGAGGCCCGCCGTGCGGAAGAAGTCGGCGGCGTCGGCGGCAGTTTCGGCGAGGGCCGTCGGGATCAGCTCGGACGCGCCTGCCGACGCACGGGCGACGATGCCTGCCGCCGACAGCCAATTACGCGGGCGCAGTACCAGGCTGTCCGCCCCGGCGGCGTATAACGAACGCACGGAAGATCCGAAGTTGAAGGGATCTTCCACGCCGTCAATCATGGCGACAAACGACGCGGATTTCCCTGCCGTGACGGTGTCAAGCGCCATGAATTGATACGGCCCCGCCTGGGCCAAAACCCCGCCGTGCGTTTTGCCGCCGGCGAGTTGTTCAATCTCGCCTGCCGAGACGCGCCGGACGGGAACGTCTAACTTTTGGGCCAAGAGCTGCAAGCGCCGGGTCTGGCTGTCTTCTTTGCCGGTGCGGAGCTGGATCGCGTGAACCTGCCGGTGTCCGCCTTGCAGGGCGGCCAGCACGGAAATAAAGCCTTCGAGCTGGGCGATTTCTTCGGTCATAGGGAGATTGTACCCGGCAGAAGCCAGGCAAAAAAGAAGCCGTAGCGTTTCCGCTGCGGCTTAAACAGTTAGGGGATGAGCAATGGGAGGTCTCTCGACCTCGGCCACGCTCCTATTATGGGATGGCTTTGTTAAGACTTCGTTAAGACCAGATTAAGTTTCCGTTAAAAAATTGCCCTGCACGGGAAATGAAAGGCGAACACAAGGTTCGCCCCTACGGGCATATCGGGACCTACTTGGACGCAAGGCGTGGTTCATGTAGGGTGCGAACCTTGTGTTCGCCCTTATCTTCCTTTCCATGCAATCGCCCTGTAGCTGCCGCTGCTTGAATTGACTTTGCTTGCCCCCGTATGCTACACTTTGCCTGTCATGCCTTCACCGAATACTTCCCCCATCACCGATCTTTCCGTGGACCAGCAGATTGCGCTGCTTCAGCGCGGCACGGCGGATATTGTGCCGCTGCCGGAGCTGAAGGCAAAGCTGGTCAAGTCTGCCAAAGACGGCAAGCCGCTTCAAGTCAAGCTGGGGCTGGACCCGACGGCCCCGGACATTCATCTCGGCTTTGCCGTGGTGCTGCGAAAACTGCGGCAGTTTCAGGATTTAGGCCATGAAGTCGTGATTATTATCGGCGACTACACGGC